>CAZUST010000004.1:0-32730 GCA_964623335.1 uncultured Candidatus Saccharibacteria bacterium | reverse complement strand
CCGTTCATCCCCGGGGTAGAGCTTCGAGGTATTCTGGCGGGGAATTAAATTGCCGCGCGCCTAAGATGGTGCGGTATTCCGGTGGAAAAGTTTGTTAATCCTTTACTTCGCGATCGCCATGCCGCGGACGAGCATTCATTTCCGACGAGGAGCCTCGGGGTATTTCGCCGGATTAATAACGGGTTAACAAATTAACGAATTAAAAATCCGTTAATTATTCAAATGTTTGGAAGTTCAAATACCAAGATCAAACAAGTATTGGCGCGCGAGATCCTTGATTCGCGCGGAAATCCGACGGTCGAGACAGAAATCATTACCGGTGACGGGAAATTCACGGCAGCAGTGGCATCGGGCGCGTCTACCGGAGCGCATGAGGCATGCGAGTTGCGCGACGGCGATGAGAAGCGTTACGGCGGCAGAGGAGTTTTAAAAGCGGTTGATAATGTTAATAACGTAATCGCGCCTAAAATTATCGGCATGGCCGCGGTCGAACAGAAAGGGATTGACGAGATAATGATCGCATTGGATGGTACCGGAAATAAATCCAAACTCGGTGCGAACGCGATTTGCAGCGTGTCAATAGCCGTGGCCAAGGCGGGATCCGGGAAACAGCCGGTTTGGCGGCATATCGCGGATCTGGCGCAAAACCAAAAGTTGGCGTTGCCAAAACCATGTTTCAATATCATCAACGGCGGGGCGCACGCGGGCAACGCTTTGGACGTGCAGGAATTCATGATCGTGCCACAGGCGGATAAATTTTCCGATAATTTGCGAACGGCTGCGGAAATATATCATCGGTTGAAATCGGTCTTGGCTGAAAAATACGGCAAACCGGCGACAAATCTGGGCGATGAAGGCGGTTTTGCGCCAGATTTGAAAACTCCCGCCGAAGTATTGAGTTTGATTACGGAGACGGCCGGTTTGAACAATATCAAGATTATCATGGACGTAGCGTCGACTCAATTTTTTAAAGATGGAAAATACAAAATGCATATTGGAGAATTTACCGCAGCGGCGCTTGGGGAATTTTATAAAAAACTGGCATCCCAATTCCCGATTGTTGGATTTGAAGATCCGTTTGCCGAGGATGATTGGGCGGCGTGGGCGGCGTTTAAGCCGGAAGGCGCGATAGTTATTGGCGATGATTTGTTAGTGACCAATCCCAAGCGTATTGCCGAGGCTAAAGAAAAAAACGCATGTAATGCGATGATACTGAAATTAAACCAGATCGGGACGGTGTCCGAGGGACTTGAAGCGGCAAAATTGGCCAAATCTTGCGGCTGGAAGATTGTGGTGTCGCATCGCTCCGGAGAAACCAATGATGATTTCATTGCTGATTTTGCCGTGGGTATCGGTGCGGAATATATCAAATCCGGAGCCCCGGCGCGGGGTGAACGATTGGCCAAATATAATCGGTTGGCGAAGATTGAAGATGATTGCGCTGATTTGGGAAATTTTCACAAATAATGTCCCCGCCATGCCTGCGTCTTTACTTCACATTTCAAATTTACCCGATCGCAATATTCTCACCGTAACTGCCGCTACGTTTTAAATATCATTTAGTCGGAAATTAAAAATCGAAGGACGAATCCGCGGATAATATCCGAATATTATTCGTGAAAGATTCCTTATGAATCGCGATTTATGATTTATGAATAAATCAAAAAATTACAGATTGGTTTTGTTAAGACACGGGGAAAGCGTCTGGAACAACGAAAACCGGTTTACCGGCTGGGTTGACGCGGGATTGTCGGATCTGGGAATAACGGAAGCGAAAGAGGCGGGTCAAACCCTGAAAAAGGAGGGATATGTTTTTGATTTGGCGTTTACTTCGGTGCTGAAGCGAGCGATTGATACCACCGCCATCGTTTTGCGGGAAATGGGCTTGGCCGGAATTGAAACGAAATGCGCCTGGCAATTGAACGAGCGGCATTATGGCGCTCTGCAAGGGTTGAATAAGGCGGAAATGGCGGTAAAATACGGCGAAGAGCAAGTACGAATATGGCGGCGCAGCTATGACGTCCGCCCGCCGGCAATGGATGACGAAACTTACCAAAAACAGAATAGTTTGGAGATATTTAAAAATGTGCCAAAAGAAAAAATGCCCCGAAACGAGTCGTTGGCTGATACCTACGCGCGCGTGGCTGACTATTGGCGGAAAGAAATTGCGCCCGCGATAAAAAACGGCAGAAAAATTTTAATCTCGGCGCACGGCAACAGTTTGCGCGCGCTGGTCAAGCATCTGGACGATATCGGCGATAAGGAAATTTCAGAGTTAAACATTCCCACCGGCGCGCCGCTGGTCTATGAACTGGGCGAGAATTTGAAACCGATAAAACATTATTATTTGGGCGATACGGTTGTTATTAAAGTTAAAATTGCTAAAATGAAAGATCAACTTAAAATGAAATAAGCGCAATTTAATAAAATAACATATTGATGCAAAAATGGGCGGACGCATATGGCAGGCGGCGGAGCCGATGTTTGAGATATTCAAAAATGATTGGCGGCCAAAGGGATCATTTTTCGGATCATCGATGATTTGATCGCGACGCCGGCCGAGCTCGATTTTGATTCGGTGTTTGGCGGCCGGGCGATGCGGCGCGCGGCGCAAAATAAGGTGAAAAACGCGATTGCCAAATCATTGTTATCGCGGGAGATTCGGCGCGGCGACATGATTGTGATTGATCCGAAAATGTGGAAAACGGCCATTGTCGATGGCACGTAAATCTTTGCGTCGCCAGTCTGATTATTAATTTTTATCAAAGATGGCAAATAAAAACAAAAGCGTTAATAAATTCGTATTTCTGCTATCCGCGGTTTGCGTTTGTTCGCTTTTTTATTTTTTTTCGGCAATAGATAGCGTGCTTGCGGCCGCGGCTCCCAAGTATGTCGTTGTTCACGCGTGGAATCCCGGGCCCGACAATCCGAATTATTTCAAGGGATGTTCAACGCAATGGATCAAACCGATGCTGGACGCGATTGGAAAAAGGGGAAACGGAACGGTTCAACTGGGAATTTCGGACGTGATATACGCCTTGAATACCGATGACGCGAAAATTCGATCTTGTTTGGATGATTTTTTCAGTTCTGCCGAGCAATATGACATCCCTTTTATGTTGCATATTGATACGGAGCGTTTTTGGGATTCCCGGCCGGATTTGTGGAACTGGTTTGATCCGGCGGCGGCGGGTTACAATCCGGCAAATATTGATAATGTTGAATGGAGCGGCTGGAATAAGGGGACTAAAGAATCGTTCATTAATTGGGGTTATCCGATAAAATTGCCTCCCAAGCCTTGCTATGAAAGTCCGGCGATCAAGCGGGTTGTTGAAAACAAATTCAGCATTATCTCCGATAAAATAAACGAATGGCGCAAAAAGCTGGCGAACGAAGGCAAGGAATATCTGTTTTTGGGGGTTAACTTGGGATGGGAAACCGGGATTGACGATTATCGCAACGCGAATTGGGCGACCGCGCCTTATAGATATCAATTGGGATATAATGCGCTTTCAAAAAAAGGATTCAGCGCTGCCAATCCACCCGCCAACATAAACTCGGAGCTGGTAAAAGTTGTCGCCGATTTCAATAAATTTCGAGCCAAACTTTTATATGATCGCGGTATTCCAAAAGACAAAATATTCACCCATTCCTGGGCGGCGGAAGATAAAAATCCTCCCGGTTCGGATGGTTATGCTCATAACGGCCCGATTTCAAGCGCAAAAAACGACTACAGTATTTTGGGGGTGAGCTTATATCCGCCCGCGTATGACACAAATCGGGTAAAAAATGAGATTGGAACGGCGCCTTGGGCTCTTATCGAATCTCCTCCGAGCGCGATATTGACCGCGCCGGCGGGTTATTTAAGCGTCAAAGATTGGCTTAATTTCGGTAATTGCAAATTGGCGGTAGTCTACGGATTAAGCGCGTCTCAATCGAATACTTTATCTCAAATACGCCAGCTGGCAACGCTATTGCCGGATAACGGCAATCCGATTGGATTTTTTGACCACGCCGATTGCAACTATGCCGGCGGATGGGTTTGCGATAAGGATGATTATAATCGTTCTCTTAAAGTTAAAATTTTTGCCGATGGCGCTATCGGGCAAGGATCTTTGATCGGCACGGTATTCGCCGATATAAATCGTGAAAACGCGGTAGCCGGATTGTGCGGAGGCAATAGCAAACACGGATTTAATTTTCCGATGCCCGCTTCCCTGAAAGACGGCAAAAGCCACAGCATTTATGTTTACGGGGAAGACTTTCCGTCGGGGAACAATGTATTGCTCGGGGTGTCCAATTCAAACGCGAACTCAATCGCGATAACTTGCGCCGCCGTCCAATTTTGCACGCCGGGTTTGACAAATGGTTGCAAGGTTTGCAATTCCAATGGCAGTGCTTGGGTGGATACCAATTCCAAATGCCAAAACGGGCAGATTTGTTCCAACGGAGTCTGCCAGAATGTTTGCGTTCCCAAAACTTGCTCCGGCTTGGGTTATTCTTGCGGAAGCCAAAGCAATGGTTGTGGCGGTACGCTGAATTGCGGCGCTTGCGCGGCGGGTATGATTTGTAAAAATGGCGCGTGTGCGGTGCCGGAAGGATGCTTGAGCCACGCGGGGAAAGGATATTATGACAACAAACTTTATTGGTACAAATCTTGCGGCATCAGGGAGGAAAGAGTCAAGATGTGTACTCCGGGTGAAATTAACGGATGTGCGGCGTGCAGTGCGGATGGATTTGATTTGATTGATGACGATTCCCGATGCCCAGATGGCAAAAAATGTTTTCAAGGTGGGTGCGTGGCGCCAATAACGCAAGGATTGCCGTTGCCCGTAGTGTTGAAATCCGCCGTTAACAATAAATATGTTTGCGCGGAAAGCCTCGGTGCTGAACCGCTTATTGCCAATCGCCATGAGGCAGGCGTTTGGGAAACTTTCGATTTATTGCCGCAAAGCGATGGGACAGTGGCTTTTAAGTCGCGGGCGAACAACAAATACGTGACCGCTGAAAACGCCGGCGCCAACCCGCTCATCGCCAGTCGCGACGCGATCGGCATTTGGGAAAAGTTTGCGATTGTCAATGCTGGTTCGAATTATGTTTCGTTCAAATCACTGGCAAACAACAAATACGTGACCGCTGAAAACGCCGGCGCCAACCCGCTCATCGCCAGTCGCGACGCGATCGGCATTTGGGAAAAGTTTGCGATTATTCCGTTAATGGCTCAACATTGTCAAAATCAATGTTTATCAAGCGGAGCCAGACGATGCAACAGCAACGGTTATCAAATTTGCCAAGATGGAAACAGCGACGGCTGTTTGGAATGGGGCCCGGCAATGATGTGTCCGTCGGGAGAAAATTGTATCGATGGAATATGTATTAAATCAAAAGCATGCGTTGCCGGTACAGTTTCCGGTTGCAAAGTGTGCGATAATAACGGCTTGGCGTGGGTTGATACGGATTCCAGATGCAACAGCGGCCAGACTTGTGCGGCCGGTATTTGCCAATACGTTTGCGCTCCCAAGACCTGCTCGACGTTGGGATACAATTGCGGCGCCGCCAGCGATGGCTGCGGCAACACGCTGAATTGCGGTACTTGCGCGACGGGTATGGTTTGTAAAGATGGCGCGTGTATTGTTTTGGGAACCGTGCCGACAAATCAAGTTTGCGCACCCAAAGAGGTTTCCGGATGCAGAATTTGCAATATGACGGGTACGGACTGGATTAATGACAATTCAAAATGCGCCAACGGAGAGACATGCATTGACGGCGAATGCGTTTCGAGTTGTGTCAATCGCATGGTTAAAAAATGCGTCGACGATGAGCTTTATCAATATAATTCTTGCAACGGAAAGAAATATCTGGCGCAAGATTGCGCCGCCGAAGGAAAAATATGCCAAGATGGCGCTTGCGCTTTCAAGACCGGTACCATGGTCGAGCCGAAGGATTCGGAACCGGCGACGCGCGCCGAAATTATGCAAAAAATCGCCGAGATCCAACAATTACTGATACAACTGATTACTCAACTTATCGCCGAATTGCAAAAACAATTGGTACTGAAACAATAAATCCATTTTCGCACATTGGCTCATTGAAAAATGTTATCGAGAATTGATTGATTTTTCCGCAAAAATTTCTGTTACCGATTGATTGATTTGCCGTTTCATTTGTTTGGGATTCAGCGCAGCGTATTTTTCCGCAGGCGTTCTTTGATATCGAAACGCGCAAGCACTCGCCGATAAGCGGTTGGCGCCAAATCGTACCGCCGCCGGTGTTTGGAACCGATGTGTTTCCGGCAATATACTTTTTCGAAGGCAGAAAGAAATTCACAAAAATCTTCCAAAAGATCATAGAGCCGGGATCGCGTGTTTTATCTTTATGGTCATCATATCCAATCATAACAACGAATTTGCGAGCCAACCGCTCCGGTTTCGGTAACGCTTTTAATGAACCCAAGTGTCCGTAACACCGTAATGAGTAACGGTAACTGTAACAGTAACTTTACATTTATTATTGGTTTGTTATGATGATGGCATATTAACGAAAAACACATGGCAAAATATCAAGTAAACAAAGATAAATGTTTGGGATGCTTTATTTGCACCGTAAATTGTCCGGGTGGCATGGAGCAGGATACCGATGGCAAGGCAAGAGTGGCCGATTCGGATAAGGTCGAATCGTGCGGCGGAATGTCGGTTTGCCCTCATGGCGTGATCGAAAAAATGGAAGAATAACTTTGCTTTTGGAAATGGAAACGCCCCACGGGGCGTTTTTGTGTTTGATTTTGGCCATAATTTTGATATTTTGGAAATATCAGAAACACAACGGCGTGTAAATGATTGGTTCATAACGACGATGTTACCCGTGAGCGGGTTTTTTGTTTGCATTTGACAACAGTTGCGGGTTAGTTATACTTTTATTGTTTTAAAGCTGAATTATGAATATATAATCATAATTATATTTTGGAAATCATATGGCAGGATCCGTTTTTGGAAATTGTTCGGCGTGATTTCCGGATAAAAAACATGGTTTTGTGGACAAAAAAAGTAGTTGATCGCATTGCAAGGGTTCCGGTGCGCGGCGGGCGTTCGGAGAAAACCGATAAGATTGATTTTTCAAATCTAGTGTTTGTGCCGGCGCAGTTGGCGAAACGGCCAGTGGATTATTTTAAGGAAAATATTTCGACAAAAACCGTTTTAGGAAAAAACACCAAAAAACCTGTCGAGATCGACGTGCCAATTTTGATTGCGGCAATGTCGTTCGGGGCGTTATCGAAAAATGCCAAAATAGCCTTGGCTAAGGGTTCGGCTTTGGCCGGGACGGTGGCGAATACCGGCGAAGGCGGAATGTTACCGGAAGAACGGAAATTTGCGCGGCGGCTGGTCATTCAATACAGTACCGGGCGTTTTGGCATCGATGAGGAAATTTTAAAAAAGGCGGATATTGTCGAGATCAAGATCGGCCAGGGCGCGAAAGGCGGCCAAGGCGGATTGTTGCAAAAAGAAAAAGTGACGCCGGAAATTGCGGCGACGCGGCGGGTTCAGATCGGAACCGATGTGCACTCGCCCGCCTATCATCCGGATATCAAATCGATTGAGGATCTGAAAGGCAAGGTCGATTGGTTGAGAAAGCTAACCGGCGGGGTACCGATCGCGATTAAATTTGCCGCGGGAGATGTGGTCAATGATATTAAATTTGCTGTCGCGGCGGGATCGGACATTATTGGTATCGACGGCATCGGCGGCGGGACCGGAGCGGCCCCGGAGGTAATGTTGGACGAGGTGGGAATACCAATATTGCCGGCATTGGCGCGGGCGCGGCAAGTTCTCGATGAAATTGGGGCGGCGCAAGAGCTATGGGTTGGCGGTGGATTTTATACTGGCGGCGACGTCGCCAAAGCACTGGCGCTGGGCGCGGATGCGGTGTTTATGGGTTCGGCGATGCTGGCGGCGTTGGGATGCGTGGGATGCAATTTATGTTATACCGGCCAATGCCCCAAGGGAGTGGCCACGCAGGATCAAGTGCTGGCGAAAAACCTTGATGTGGATGTTGCGGCCGATAATGTTGCCAGCTATATCAAGCACTGCGCCGAGGAAGTGAAAATGATGGCCGGGGCAGTGGGACATGACGACATTCATGATCTCTGTGGCGATGATTTACGGGCGTTGACAAAAGATATCGCCAAAATGACCGGGATTAAACGTGTCGGAGAGTAAACTACCGTAGCGCCCAAGGCGCCGCGATAGTTTGATTCCCCGCCATTCATCCCCGGGGCAAAGCCCCGCGGTCTTCCGGCGGGTAAATAAACTACCGTAGCGCCCAAGGCGCCGCGATAGTTTGATTCCCCGCCATTCATCCCCGGGGAAAAGCCTTGGGGTATTCTGCCAGATTAATAATTGTCGATTTTAAAAGCCGCGCAACTGGCGCGGCTTTTAAAATACGTAATTCCCGGGTTTTGCCTTAGGGGTTATGGATTTCCATGATTCCAAAGAAGGCGTTCTTTAAGATAAATTTCGAGTTTATTCGGGGTGGTTCATCTTGAAAAAAACAAAAAAGATGTTAAAAATATGTTTTAAGAGGTGATGCGTACGGCTGGAATAAAAAGGAGTTTTTTTAATGGTTCTTTTAATGGTTTTGGTTTTGATGGTCGCCGGTTGCGTACAACGCGACAATTATGACGAAGGAAATCCCCATTCCGATATTTCGGAAACTAAACTGGAGGGGTCCGCACCTTCGCTTCCCATTGAAAACAACAGCGCGGTGTTTGCTTCGGGAACTGCTACGTCTGTTGTTGTTTTTACTGATCGGATGGACGGGCGATTTTGATTTTTTGGATCAGAGCGAATATATCTGATCTTTTTTTGTTTACTTGGCGCATATTTGGTAAACTGAAATAATATGCGAAACTGATTTGGAACACGCCCGGAAAGCGATCCTTTTGGGTAAGCCTTCATTTACAATAATGCCATCGATAATCGAAGAGTGCCGGTACAAACGGATTTTTAGATTTTTTCGGGATTTTCGCGGCGGTGCTTTTGATGTTGAATGCTTTAAGCTGTCGTTTGCCGGATTTTTGAGTTCGGATCGTGTATTTTTGTCGGTATCCGGTTTGTTACCGGGATTGCGCGCGGTTTTGGCGCGTACGTCGCCGGCGGATTTGTTTGCTGTTCTGGCCATTTTGTAGCGGCGCGCGAATTAATCGCGACTCGTCCGCATCCGGCGGATTATCTGCCGATGAGCGCGGTGTGGATCGCAAAAATCATTTTTTGGTTTTTAAACAAATCATGATCAAACAATTTATCGCTTGGTATTTTTTCGAGATTCCCAAAAAAATCATTAAAATATGGCGTAATTATCTTTGGTTTTTTTATAAATATTTCGCGTTGGCCGACCTTTGCCGGGATTTTTTCGCGCCTTGGAAGGGGATGGTTTTTCATCGGGAGAAGCGCGCTTTTGAGATCGGCGACGCTTTATCCGCATGGTTTGGCAATGTGTTTGTTTCCCGGCCGATTGGCGCGGTCGCGAGGTTGTTTTTCATTGCGATCGGTTTGGTGGCGGAGGGATTAGTATTGGTGGCGGGCGTGCTGGCGTTTATAGGCTGGATTGTTTACGTACCGGCAATATTTTATTTTTTGGCCGCGGGATCGCGACTAATAATGTAACGCGCAAAAATGCCTTACGATTCTACAAAATCTTCAATATTTCGCGGGGTCGATTACGTACGGATGATCCCGATGGACGCGATTGCTTTGATTAAAACAATAAGCCAAGTGGTTTTTCCGGGCGCGTTGGCGTTTTGGGGCGTTCCCAAAATATTGTCATTTTTGCCTTATTCGATGATCTTGGCGTTGCCGTTTCCGATTGACCCGGCGATAACCCATGGCAATATTTTTTTGGGTTTGGCATTGATTTCGTTGGCGTTATTGATGGCATCGACCTTGGTATTGGGTTTTGTGCATCAGCGTCTGATGCGGAGGGGCAAGGTTTTGGACGGAAATCCGGTTGAAGACGGGAATTTTTTGGAGTATTTAGATTTCGAGGCGGCCAAAGTTTTTAAAATGACTTTGTGCCAAAAAGACGCACCGTTGCCAACAATGCTGCTGGAAAATATTTTGAAAAGCCATAGACTTGACTTTACAATGCGACGGCTGTGTATTGACCGGACAGTTTTTGAGCGATTGACGCTTGAGGCGTTAAAATCCCAGACACAAGATAACTCCGAGGCGGCCAAAGAAGCGCGGCAACGGAATAACGAAATCCAGATTGAAATAATCCTTGCCGAGGCGATAAAATTGGCACAGCATTACGAAGAAAAGAAAATATCGATTTTTATGTTGTTTTTAGCGCTAATGGAAGCGGAACCGGTATTCAAAGCGGTTTTGGACCGGTATCAAATACTGGAAGAAGATGTGAAATCGACTACGGTATGGCAGATGCGTATGGAAACGTACCGAAAATGGCGGCAACGCTATTGGGAGCGAGATAATATGCGGTTGTTGCTGGCGGCAACGCCGGTGGCGGACTTGGTTGGAGGTTACACGGTAACACTGGATCAATATTGCCACGACTTGGCAATTTATAATCCGTTGCGGCAAGGAGGCGTGGTGTTGCATCAAAAAGAAATCGAAGAATTGGAGAATTTGCTGTCGAAGCAGAATGGCAACGGGGTGTTGCTGGTAGGCGAGATCGGCAGCGGCCGTAAGAGCATTGTCTATAATTTTGCCAATCGGGTATCCCGCGAGAGCAGTACGAGCGAATTGAAAATGTTACGGATATTGGAATTGGATATGGTGGCGTTGATCGGAGCCAACCCGAATAAAAGTGCGTTGAGCGCGGTACTGGAAAGGATCTTTACGGAAGCGACCAAAGCGAAGAATGTGATATTGATCATTCCCCAGATTCATAATTATATCGGGGGCGCGTTCGGCGCCGAAAAATTGGCGACGGTGGATATCAGCGGCGTGATCGGCCGATTCCTGAAAACGCCGGGGTTTCGCTTGGTGGGGATCACTACGTATGAAGGACTGCACCGCTCGATCGAACTGGCCGACGATGTGGCGGCGATGTTCAGTAAAATTGAGATAACGCCGGTAGGGACGGATGACGCGATGCGCGTTTTAAAAGAGGAAAGTTTGCGGCGGGAAAAGAAAAGCCGGCTTTTTATTCCAATTACAACTTTAAAGGAAATCGTTAAACTTTGCGATTATTTTTTAGGCGATCAGGCGTTTCCGGCCAAGGCGGTCAATCTTTTGGATGAATTGGCGGCTAATAAAATCAGCCATTCGGGCGGATCAAGATCGATCATGCCCGGCGAGGTGGACGCATTTTTTTCGCGCAAATACGATGTGCCGGCGGGCGCGGCCGGTTCAAAGGAAAAAGAGATTCTGCTTAATCTGGAGGACCGCATCCATGAAGGATTGATCAACCAAAAGGAGGCGGTGGAAGAATTGGCTAACGCGTTGCGGCGGGCGCGGGCCGACCTTAAAAAACGCAAACGGACGATCGGCAATTTTTTGTTTTTGGGGCCGACGGGTTGCGGCAAGACGGAAACGGCCAAGCAGTTGGCCAAGGTATATTTCGGTTCGGAAAAAAGCATGATCAAGATAAATATGGCCGAATACCAAACAACCGATTCAATCGAGCGATTGGTGGGAACGGCGGCTAATGCCGGGGTTCTGACGATGGCGGTGCGTGAAAATCCTTTTTCGCTGGTATTGATCGACGAGATCGAGAAGGCGGATAAAAGATTGCTTGATATGTTTTTGGGGGTTTTTGATGAAGGCGAACTTACCGATGGGTTCGGCCGGATCGTGGATTTCCGGCATACGATCATTATCGCGACTTCGAACGCGGGCGCCGAATACATCAAAGAAGCGGTGCAACGCGGCAGTACGATGCTTAACCTGAAAGATGCCGTATTGGAAAACTTGATGCGGCGCAATATTTTCCGGCCGGAGTTTTTGAACCGGTTTGACGCGACGGTGCTTTACCGGTCGCTTAATGCCGAGGAAATGAAGCAAGTGGCGGGCTTGATGCTGAAGGATATCAAGGAAGGTTTGCGTGATAAACGGATAGATCTGACGGTAACCGATGATATAATGGCTGAACTTGGCAAACTGGGGTTTGATCCGGTTTTCGGCGGCCGGGCGATGCGCCGGGCGGTGCAGGATAAGATCGAGAATACAATAGCGCGAGCGTTGCTTTCGGGGAAAATAAAATCAGGCGATATTTGCGAGTTCGATCCGAAAACTTGGGAATTGCTGGTGGGTGACGAGCGCAATAAATATTATGATAATAAAACCGAGGCCGTTGTTGATGATGATCCGATCGCCGAGGTGTTGTTGCGGCTGGAGGACCGCATTCACGAAGGATTGATCGACCAGGAAGAGGCGATCAAGGAATTAGCCAATGCGCTGCGACGGGCGCATGCCAATCTGAAAGAGCGCAAACGGACGATCGGCAATTTTTTGTTTTTGGGGCCGACGGGTTGCGGCAAGACGGAAACGGCCAAGCAGTTGGCCAAGGTATATTTCGGTTCGGAAAAGAATATGATCCGGTTGAACATGGCTGAATACCAAACTCCGGAGTCAATAGAAAAACTGATCGGTAATTTGCAGTCGCCGGGATTATTGACAACCCAGGTAATCGAAAATCCGAATTCGATCATTCTGATCGACGAGATCGAAAAAGCCATTCCGCAAGTGTTGAATATATTTTTAAGCGTGTTTGATGACGGCCAGCTGGCCGATGGCATGGGACAGGCGGTTGATTTTAAAAATACGATTATTATCGCGACTTCAAACGCGGGCGCCGAGTACATCAAAGAAGCGGTGGAGAACGGCGGCTCCTTGAATGGTAATTTCAAACGGATTTTCATGGATAATCTTTTGAAGCGGGGAGTGTTTACTCCGGAGTTTTTGAACCGGTTTGATGCGGTGCCGCTTTATCGGCCTTTGAATAGCGAAGAGATGAAGCAAGTGGCGGGTTTGATGCTGAAGGATATTCAAAAAGGATTGGCGTTAAAAGGAATCGAATTCCGGGTGGGAGATGCTTTGGTGGAAAAATTGGTACAGATAGGATTCGATCCGGTTTTTGGCGGGAGGGAGTTGCGGCGCGCGGTACAGGACAACGTGGAAAACGCGATTGCGACTGCCTTATTGCAGCGTGCGATTCGCCGGGGCGATATCGTGGAAGTGGATCCTTATACCTGGCAGACGGTAGTCGCGGGCAAAACAACTTCTTGATTTGAAGGTTAAACCAATGCGAGCGAAATTACGGTTCGGTATCAAAATCGAATTTCACAGCCAGCGTTCAATGATCTTGCCGCGTTTTTTGGTTTTGGCGATTTTCTTGATTTTTGGTTTGGCAACAGCGGAAAAGTCGGAGGCGGAGACCTGTTCCGATAACGATCCCTGCGGGTTTGGCCAGTTGTGTTCAAACGGTGTTTGTATTGACAGCGAGAACGCAACTTGTGTTTCCAGAAGTACCAAGAAGTGTTTTGATCATAATGTTTATTGGTACGATTCCTGTAATGTGCGCGAGGAAAAGTTCCAGGATTGCGGGCTGGATAGCTATCTTCCGGAATACCGGTGCAACGCGACTATGGTGCAACAAAAAGTAATCGCGCGGGGATGCGACCAGGCCCAATGCAAGGAAATAAGGGGATGGATTGATCTGCAAAATTGCGCGGATAATGGTTTGATTTGCCGGGACGGCGCTTGCCAGGCAAGAGATACGACGCCGCCAGTCATTTATTATCTTTTGCCTTCAGGAACCGTTACCAATCCCAAGGTGGTGTTATCGTTGACCACCGATGAGGCGGCGGAATGCCATTATGGATATTACGATGTTGGCTTTGAACAAATGGGAATGAAATTTATCACTGCGGATGGTATCCATCATTCGGTTGAAGCAGCTTTAAATGAAGCTGGGACATACAACTTTTACGTGCGTTGCCGAGATATCGCGGGTAATGCCGATCCGGCATCCAGTAAAATTTCATTTACATACGCGGTGGAATCGGGAAAAACCGAGATTAAAGAACAGACAAAAGATACCGTACCGCCGGTTATCGAATCTTCAAGCTTATTGCCAACAGGCCAGGTGGATAAGGCAACGGTTGATCTTTTATTGAAAACGGACGAAAGGGCGGATTGCCGCTATGACATTGCGGATACGGCGTTCGCATTGATGGAGAACAGCTTTGACGGCGATGTGGCCGGAACCGCCCATCATAAGTCGGTTACTTTATCCGGCGCGGGAAAATACGTTTATTATGTCCGCTGTAGAGATACGAGCGGCAATGTTGATATCCAGTCGTCAATGATTCAGTTTGAGTATGCCGGCGGATCAGCCGAACCGGAATTTATGATCTCGGACGCTAAGCCGATCGGGACAGTTTATCAGAAAACGGTTGCGCTTGAGGTAACAACGAGCGACGCGGCGAATTGTCGTTATTCCACCTTTGAAACCGATTTTGATTCGATGGAAGATTTTTTTTCGACCAGTGACGGTTTGCGGCATACGGCGATGATCACTTTGGGTGATTATGGCAGTTATACCTATAATGCGGGGTGCCGTAACGATGATAAGGGTACGGCCAAGATCGGTTCAACGCAAACAACGCAAATAACATTTGATTACAAAGATTTTAATGCGGTGGAGACACCGGCAGTAGAGCCGGCCGGCAAGTGTAAAACGATTACCGAGGGCATTGGCGACGGAAAATGCAGTTCGATTCAGGATTGTATTTGCGATCCGGATTGTACGGAAGGTAAAAACCAAACTGATTCGGATTGCGCGGATATGCCTAAGGAGAAAACAGGCCATCCGATCAATTGGGGGGTATGGATTGCGGCAGTTTTGGTGATTGGGGCTCTGGCAATCATCTTGATAAAGAAAGGGCGGGGCGGGAGCGATAACAGTATAGAAAACGAATCAGAAGACGAATCTTTGGGATTGTAGAGGAGAGAAAAGCGAGAGAGTTGTAAAGTTTTTAAGGGGTGGTAGAATCAATGAACTTTATAATCACAAACTAAAATGAATATTATCGATGATTTGAAGACCGCGAATCTGAAGGGGCGCGGCGGCGCGGGATTTCCTACTTGGCAAAAGTGGCAAATGGTTAAGGATGCGATGTCGTCGGACGGCCGGAAATTTGTGATTTGCAATGCGTCCGAGGGAGAGCCGGCAGTATTCAAAGATAAATATATCTTGGATAATTGGCCGGAAATGGTAATCGACGGGATTGATCTGGCGATGAGCGCGGTGGAAGCTCGGAAGAGTTATCTTTATTTGCGCAAGGATTATTATGACGAATTAAAAGATAAGATGACTGTGATCATCGGCAACCGGGCAATCGAAGCAGTGCGCGAACCGGGCGGATACCTTGGCGGCGAGGAAACCGCATTATTAGAATCAATTGAGGGAAAACGGTGCGAGCCGCGGATGAAACCGCCCTTCCCGCCGCAGAGAGGACTTTTTGGATGTCCTACCTTGATCAATAATTTGGAAACCTTGTTTTTTGCGGCAAAAATTGCCAAAGGCGAGTATAAAAAAACGCGATTCTATTCGATTTCCGGCGATACGGTAAGTGCCGGAGTGTTTGAGCGGGGTGCCGATCTTACAGTGCGAGAGATATTGGCCAAGACCGGTAATTTGCCGAAAAAGGGATTTTTTGTTCAAATGGGCGGCGGTGCTTCGGGAACGATACTTTTACAAAATGAATTGGATCAACCATTAACGGGAGCAGGCAGTATCGTAATCCACGATATGGCCAAGACCGATCCGCGCAAATTGGGACTGGAGTGGGCGGAATTTTTTATCAGGGAGAATTGCGGCAAATGCGTTCCTTGCCGCGAAGGGGTTTATCGTTTAAAAGAAATCTTTTCGCAGAAAAAAATTGATGTTGCCAAAGCCAGAGAGATTGTGGCGCTGATGAAATCGGCCAGTTTTTGCCCCTTTGGCAAGGGCGCGGCAAACGCGTATGAATCGCTGTTGGAAAAGTTAATTGTCTAAGTTCATATACATATTGCACTCCTTGAAGCCGTAGCTTCATGGATTTGCTTCTATTGCCTTTTTATTTACCCGCCAGAATACTCCGGGGATGAATGGCGGGGAATCAAATTTTTCCGATCGCAGAGCGTTAGCGCCGCGGAGGAATACTTCGAGGCTCTGCCTCGGGATAGTTTATTTACTGCGGCAATCAAAATAAAATTAAAAACGGAATCATGGTAAATTTTTTTGATGCAAAAAAGGCGGCTGAGGCGGTAAGGCCGAGAATGTTGCGGGATGGAAAATATTTGATCGCGCGCATTGAGGGAAGCGGCCAGGAGGCGGACCCGAATAAAGTTTTGGATGGCTATTTCCGTTATAAAGATTATATTAAAAATCCGCAGTGGTTTGCCGCTTCGCGGGAAGATGTTTGGAGTTCAAAATTTATCGGATTGAACGGTGGCGCGGATTTTGTTGGTTCGGCGCGCGATTTAAAGATTTTGGAATTCCAAAATCCTGCCTATGCGGCGGCATACCGATTAGGCGGCGATCCGCGAAACTATAGCAAGGTTTTTGCAATCCAAATTGCGGGATGAGATTATGACTGCGTATTTTGCTACGTCCCGAAAGAATTAAATTTAGCCGATCCGAAATTAGGTAGATATTTTTCCGCGACCGAAATGGCGCAATGTTTTTTGACGGCAAAAAGAAAGTCAGGGGCGCCAATGAATGTCGTGCGTATTACCGGCGGCAATCCTACAATCAGGCCGGAAATTATCGTGGATATGTGGCACGCGCTTAAAGCAGTATCGCCGAAACTTACTTGTGGATTGATACCAATCTTTCTACGCCTGATTATATGAAGGCGCTGGGCAACGATTTTTTGGATGTGATAAAACAAAAAAATGTGGGTCTGGTAGGGTGTTTCAAGGGGATTAACGAACAAGAATTTTCCATAATGACCGGTATTGCGCCGGAATTTTATGCGCGGCAGTTTGAAACCGCGCGCTGGTTGATTGAAAAGGGGGCGAATTTTTTTGTTTATTTGCCGGATTTGGTTTGGGGCGGCAATATTGTTGCTAAGCTTGCCAAATTTGCCAAAAGATTAATGAGAATTCATCCCAATTTACCTTTGCGCGCGGAAATGTTGGCGATCAATGATTATGCCGGAGCATTAAAAAACATTGAAAGGTGCGCCAAGTTAGGCCGTAAGATGCCGGAAACGGACCAACGATTGGTGCTTGACGCTTGGCATAATCAAGTTTTGCCAAATATCTATCCGCAATCAGAATTGCAAAAATTTTGTTGTCAAATATCGCTTAATTAAATCCGCCGGGAGGCGATTTCAGTTTGGTTTTTTTGTTAATTTTTATAAAATATAGTATGAAGGAACTGGGGAGAATTAATCCCGGGGTTTTTGCAAAAATCCAATTGGAAAGAAAACGAATATAAAAATATGAAAATAACTATTGACGGAAAAGAAATCGAAGCGGTTGGAGGACAATCGGTGTTGGAGGCGGCGCGCGCGGCGGGGATCGGGATTCCCGCGTTGTGCTATCATCCGGACTTGTGCGTGAAAGCGAATTGCCGGCTTTGCGTGGTGCAAATTGAAGGTATTCCGGCGCCACAGACCGCTTGTTCGACCAAAATCAAGGAAGGAATGAAAGTGATGACCAATAGCGATGCGGTTAACGCGTTGCGTAAAACCAATATTGAGCTGATCTTGGGCGAGCACCGCCGCAATTGTCCACAGTGCATTTGGCAGGGCAAATGCGCGCTGTTGAAATACGCGGCGCAATTCAAGGCCAATATGACGGCCAATTCGTTGCGCAAACCCGAATCCGATATTTGCAAGTTCGGACCGATAATTCTGGACCGTTCAAAATGCATTGAATGCCGCAATTGCGTGGATATGTGCGCCCGACAGACGGGAAGCCGCCGGGGTACGGACACGGAAATGAAAGATGATGGTTTTTTGGAGATTGATGGCCGGGGCAAAGATCTGAAAATCAAGCCTTCCCGCGATTCCAAAAAGGACTGCATTTATTGCGGCCAGTGTATTGCCCATTGTCCGGTGGGCGCGCTTGACTCCGAGAGTCCGGTGGAAGAGATTGACGCGTTGTTGAAGGATCGCAAGGGCCAAACTTTAATCATTCAGTTCGCGCCATCGATTAGGACCAGTATCGGCGAGCCTTTCGGGGTCGAGCCAGGAATTAATTTAACGGGCCAGCTTGTGACGGTGTTGAAAAAAATTGGTTTTGATAAGGTGTTTGATGTAAATATGGCGGCCGACCTGACGACAGTGGAAGAAGCTAAGGAATTGGTATGGCGGGTGACCAAGAAAAAACCTTTGCCAATGTTTACTTCCTGCTGTCCCGGCTGGATGCGTTATCTGGAATTTTACCGGCCGGACATGATTCCCAATATTACGACGGTTAAATCGCCGCAGAATATGCTGGGGTCGCTGATTAAAACTTATTGGGCGGGAAAAAACAACATTGATCCGAAGAATATCAAAGTGGTATCGGTGATGCCGTGCACGGCCAAAAAATACGATATAACCAAACCCGAAGAAAAGATAAACGGAATGAATCCGATTGATTACGTATTAACGACGCGCGAGCTGGCGCGGTTGCTGCAGAAAAATAAAATCAATCTTAAGGCCGATATGGAACAGGCCGCGGCGGATGATCCGTTCGGGGTTTATACCGGAGCCGGGACGATTTTTGGGGCGACCGGCGGCGTAACCGAGGCGGCCACGAGAACGGCTTATTGGCTTATCACCGGTAAAAATTTGGAGAAAGTCGATTGCGAAAACGTGCGGGGGATTGTCGGTTTGAAAAGAGCGGAAGTTGCGATTAACGGATTGACGCTTAGGGTCGGGATTGCCAACGGCATGGAGAATGCTAAAATCATTCTTGACGATCTGGCGCGCGATCCGAAAGCTTACGATTATATTGAGATCATGGCTTGTTCGGGCGGATGCATCGGCGGCGGCGGCCAGCCTCTGCCGGTAAACGACGAAATCCGCAGAAAACGCGCGGCGGGATTGTACGCCGATGATCGTTCCAAAAAATTACGTTTCGCGCACGAAAGTCCGGCGGTAAGGGAGGTTTATGGCGAATATTTCAAAGGTGACGAGCGCAAGATCCACGCAGTCTTGCACACTAGTTACAACAAAAAAGATAAATCAAAGATAGAAGGTCAATGCTAAATATAAAAAATATTTTTCGGCGACAGGAAAACTTTGATGATACCGCGATATTAATATAATTTGGCGCGGCGGTGCCGTTGACGGTGGTAACATCGGTGACGGTGGGGCGTGATTTTGGCGCGTCACGGGCTAAAAACCAATGAAAATGCAGTTTTGGCGTCGGGCCAGTGAATGGGTTTTTATCTTGCAATGATTGGCAGTATGTATTTTGGCGGTAATACTTTTATCGGTCGTTATAATTTTTAGATAGTTTCTAAACTATAAAAAATGAAAGACAATATCAAAACCGCAGTTTTGGGACGGGAAGTTGTTTTAACGATGGTGTTTGTGGGGGTGGCCGTTTTGGCGCCGTTGGCGCATTCGCAGTTAGTTACCGGAACGCTGGTGAACGCGGCGTTATTCGCCGCAGTAATGCTTTTGGGCTTTCGCGCGGCGGCGGCAGTGGCGCTGATTCCGAGCTTGGTCGCGCTGATAGCGGGTACTTTACCGGCGGCAATGGCGGCAATGATTCCTTATATTATGGCGTCGAATGTCGCGCTGGCGGGGATTTTTGCTTGGTTGCGGCGGATAAATTATTGGGTGGCGGCGGGCGCGGCGAGTTTGGCAAAGTTTGCGTTGTTGGTAGCGAGCGCGAGCGTAATCCTGACGGCATTGACGCACGGCAAGATCGCCTTGGCATTGACATCAATGATGGGTTGGCCGCAGTTGATCACGGCGTTATCGGGTGCAGTTTTGGCTTGGATATTATTTGAAAGAAGGCAAATTAAAAAAGTGTAAATAATTTTATGGAGTTTACGAATAAATCAACGTTGGAGGAAATCCTGGAATTCTCCGGGGCGGAGGATATTTTGTTGAAATACGATGTTCCGTGTTTGGGGTGTCCCATGGCAAGATTGGAGATGCAGAATCTGAATATCGGGCAGATTTGCGCGATGTACGGCATAGATCTGGAAAAGTTGCTGACGGATCTTAATGCGGCCGCGCGGGTTTACCAGACTGCTCCGGTCAAGAAGGCTTACAGGAAAAACTCTACCGGAAAAAAATAGACGGGCGGTTTACACGGGAATATTTTTTGTGTTAGTATCATTAATAAACTACCCTTGGGGGCAAAACCTCGAGGTATTCTGACGAGTAAATTAAATAAACCAGAAACAAATAAATAATTAAACGCGGGAACGCGAAAAAAAGCATGGAAAACACATCGACTCAAAATGAAACGCAGGTGAAAACACAGAAAAAGATCTCCAAGCAAGTTGTAATACCGATTGTGGGGTTGTTGTTGTTCGCGGCGGTGGCGGCAGCGGCTTATTTTTACATGCCGGCAAAGTACCGGTCGCTAGGGGCGGATGAAGCGGCTAAGAAGGCGGTTGATTATGTGAATGCGAATATGCTGGCCAATGGTGTTAAAGCGACATATAAGGATGTTAAAAGTGAGGATGGGCTTTATGTGTTTAAGTTGACAATAGAGGGGCAGGATTACGATGCTTTTGTGACCAAGAGCGGCAAGTCATTTTTCCCGCAGGGGATCGACATTAGCGGCGCGGCCGAGGAAGCAAAAAGAGAGGAAATGACCAAGTCCGACAAGCCTGACGTAAAAGTTTTTGTGATGAGCTATTGTCCTTACGGTTTGCAGGCGGAAAAGATGTATTTGCCGGTTTACAATCTTTTGAAAGACAAAACGACGATGGGGATTTATTTTGTAAACTACGCGATGCATGGTAAAAAAGAACTTGATGAAAATTTGCGGCAATATTGCATCCAAAAAGAGCAAAACGATAAATACGCGGCTTATTTGGAATGTTTTACGGCAAGCACTGCGGCCGCGGACGGCACGGTGAACCCGGCGACGTGCTTGGCTAAAGCGGAAGTGGATAAAACCAAAATGAATGCGTGCATGAGCGCTACCGATGCCCAGTTCAAGATTACGGAAAATTATAACAACAAGGAAACTTGGTTGAGCGGCAGTTATCCCACGTTTGGCATACACGAAGATTTGAACAAGCAATATAATGTTCAAGGTTCGCCGACCATAGTTATCAATGATAAGGATGCCGGGACGGCGCTGACCGCGAGGACGCCGGAAGCGTTCAAAGCATTAATCTGCTCGACATTCAATAACGAGCCCGACGAATGTAAAACAACTCTTTCCAATGAGGCGCCGGTGCCGGGTTTTGGCGCGGGTACCGACAATACGGCGAGTTCGGGAGGCGGTTGTACCAATTAGCCGGCGAGGATCTTTATCTGAAGGTAATCCTTGGGACAAGCCTGGGGCACCGATGGATGAGGACGCCTATAAAAAATATAAATTCGATCTATCTGCCGGAAACATTTCGGGGTTCTATCGGTGCGAGTACAAACCGCCCGGCAGTCAGTTTTGAGGTAGCTTATTGAGTCTTGCTAAAGTTAATTTCATAACATGATAAAGATATATTCCACGCCATTTTGCCCTTATTGCGTAACTCTCAAGGATTATTTGAAATCGAAGAATATCGCGTTTACCGATGTTGATGTTTCTTCGGACGATAAAGAGCGTGAAGAGATGATGAAAGTTTCGGGACAATTGGGGGTTCCGGTGATAAATGTCGATGGCAAGATTATTGTTGGATTTGACAAGGAACAAATTGATGAAATTTTGAAAATAAAATAACATTTGGCTGAAACTGACGCTTTGAGGCGCCAGTTTCAGCTAAAAAATATGGTAAAAATCGCGATCAATGGTTTGGGAAGGATCGGGCGCCATGTTTTTAGACAGGTGCTTGACGCGCATCCCGATTTGGATTTGGTGGCAGTCAATGACTTGACTGAGCCGGCAGTAATCGCTCACTTGTTGAAATTCGATTCAATTTATGGTCGTTTCGGAAAGGATGTCGAAGTGTCTGACAAAGAAATAATCTTAAGAACCAAGAAAGGAACCGATCGGGTCGCGGTATTTGCCGAGCCCGATCCGGCTAATTTGCCATGGAAGCGATTGGGGGTGGATGTAGTGTTGGAGTGTACCGGCCGCTTTACCAAATATGATGACGCGGCAAAGCATTTAATCGCCGGCGCCAAGAAAGTCATTATCTCGGCGCCGTCAAAAGACGCCGACAAGGTGCCGTCGTATGTTTTGGGGGTTAACGCCGACCAATACGATCCGGCCAAGAACGATGTGGTGGATATGGGTTCGTGCACGACGAATTGTCTGGCGCCGCTGGTGAGGATATTGAGCGACAATTTCGGTATTGTCAAAGGTTTTATGACCACGGTGCACGCTTATACAAACGATCAGAAAATCTTGGATTTACCGCATAAGGATTGGCGGCGGGCGCGGGCGGCGGCATTAAATATTATTCCAACCAGTACGGGGGCAGCCAAAACTATCGGTAAGGTGATTCCGGAAGTACAGGGCAAACTGGATGGAGTTTCTTTGCGCGTACCGGTGCCGACCGTTTCGGTGGTTGATTTCATTTGCGAATTGGAGAAAGAGACGACGGCGGCGGAAGTGAACGCAATTTTTGAGAAAGCGGCTGCGAAAAAGCCGTTTAAAGGAATTTTGGGATACGAGTCGCGACCATTGGTTTCCAGTGATTTTATCGGCGACAGCCATTCATCGATATTGGATCCGGCTTTGACGATGGTGAACAAGAATTTGGCAAAGGTGGTGGCATGGTATGACAATGAGTGGGGTTATGCTACTCGTTTGACGGAATTCGCCGAATTTGTCGGAAGTAAAATATAAATTTTCTGCTCGTGATTGAAAATAGACCGAATACGTGGGAAAAACGAGACAAGAAAAAATTTTTATGATTGACGGCGATATAAAAGAAGCGGCGGATAATATATGCAAGGAAATTAATCGATACAAAAAAGAAATTTTTGAAAATATCAAAAAAGAGGATATTGCTATTTATTTGTGGTTAATGGATGCATATAATCAAGGAGAATATTTGCGCGACCGATCGAAATATCCGCTTCAAATCGTTTTTAAATTCTTCTATGGAATGAATAGGGCTGGATTAAGTAAGAATGCGGCAGAAAAATTTTTTGAATTGCTCGAAAATAAACCGGCAGGATTGAAAGAAATATTAAACGAATTGTGTCCGTTATGTAAGAATTGCGTCCAATTCAGTTTTGCGATGCCATAAGCTGATTTTTGATTTAAATGTTTCCGCCGCAATTCATAGACAGGTGCGCGGAAATAATCAGACGGAAAGAATCGAATCGTGTTTGAATATCTACAAATACTTAATTGACTTATACTCTCAATTAGTTGCGGATGATGGAATGCAAAAGACAATAAAAGAATTTAAAAAAGAAAAATCTGTTTCGGGAAACGTTTCTGATGAAAAAATTTTGGATTTTTTTCTTTGGTCGCTGGGAAAAAATAAATAAACAAATTTATGATCAAAAAAGGCGAACTTTATTATCCGGACGCGGCGGCTAAAAAACGAGCATGGTTAAAGCAAAAAAACGTTTACGCGCTTGCTGAAAAAAATCCGGTGAAATTTTGGGAGGGCGTGGCCAAGGAGCTTTATTGGCAAAAACCCTGGAAAAAAGCCTATGTTGATACTCCGCCGCATATAAGCTGGTTTGCCGGCGCCAAACTTAATATTTCCGAAAATTGTCTCGACCGAAACCTGGCCAAGCGAAAAAACAAGGTGGCGATCATTTGGGAACCGGACGACTCGACGCATCCGGCACAGGTATTGACTTATTACGAACTGTATCGGGCGGTCAATAAATTTGCCAACGCGCTGAAAAAAATGGGCGTGAAGCGCGGCGACCGGGTGGGAATTTATTTGCCAATGATTCCGGAGGTGGTGGTGAGCATGCTTGCCTGCGCGCGAATCGGCGCGGTGCATTCGGTGGTATTTTCGGCGTTCTCAGCCAACGCATTGCGAATACGCTTGCAGGATGCCGGTGCGAAGGTTTTAATCACGGTAGACGGTTATTACCGGCGAGGAAAGTTGATTGACCTGAAACGCCAGGCTGATGAGGCGGTGAGCGGGACGGCAGTGGAAAAAATGATCGTGGTGAAGCGCGCGGGTAATGAAATTCCTTGGACCCAGGCACGCGATTTTTGGTATGATCGGGCGGTTGAGGGAGAGTCTGACGAATGCGCGGCGGCGGCGATGGACTCCGAGGATCCATTCTTTATTCTTTATACCAGCGGATCAACGGGCAAGCCCAAGGGCGCGCTGCATACTTGCGGGGGGTACATGGTTTCGGCTTATGCTTCCGATAAATGGATCTTCGACTTGACCGATGACGATATTTTTTGGTCTACGGCCGATATCGGCTGGGTGACGGGCCATACTTATTCGTGTTATGGGCCGTTACTGAACGGGGCGACTTTTGTTATGTTTGAGGGACTGGCGGATTATCCGAATCCCGACCGTTGGGCCAGCGTGATCGATAAATACGGCGTGACGGTATTTTATACCGCGCCGACATTGGTACGAATGTTTATGAAAAATGGAACCGATATCCTGAAGCCGTATTCGTTAAAAACACTTCAGGTATTGGGGTCGGTGGGCGAGCCAATAAGTGAAAAAGCCTGGTTATGGTATTATAAGGAAGTTGGCCATGAGCAATGTCCTATCTTGGATACTTGGTGGCAAACTGAAACCGGCGGGATTGTGGCGACATCTTTGCCCGGTATCGGACCATTCAAGCCGGCACATACGGGGTTGCCTCTGCCGGGTATTCGGGTGCGGGTTTTGGACGAAAACGGCAAGTTGTGCAAGGCTAATCAAGAAGGTAATATGGTATTGGTATCGCCGTTCGCGCCCGGGTTATTGCGCGGCGTTTGGAACAATGAGCAAAAATTCCTTGATACCTATTGGACGCAATATCCCGGAAATAAAATTTATGTTTCGGGCGATCTGGGTTATCGCGATAAAAACGGTCTTTTGCGAGTGGTGGGCCGGGCCGATGATCAGATCAAGGTGGCGGGCCATCGTTTGACGACAGGCGAGATGGAAAGCGCGGCCTGTAAGGTGGCCGCTTTGGCGGAATGCGCGGTGGTGGGCGTGGCCGACGAAATCAAAGGTGAAGTACCAGTGGTGTTTGCGGTGCCCAAAGCCGATGCCGACGCGACCGAGTTGAAAGAAAGGGTAATGGCCGCGATCCGCGAAGAAATCGGGCCGATCGCGATTCCCAAGGATGTGCTGATAGTGAAAGATTTGCCTAAAACCCGTTCAGGGAAGATTATGCGGCGCATCTTGCGCAAAGTTTTTACAAAGGAAGAATTGGGCGACCTTTCCACCTTGGCCAATCCGGAAAGCGTAGAAAACATTAAAGCTGCGGTAATGAAAGAGTAGGTGACAAAAATCAGGAAACGGATATGACGCGATGGCCTGCCGACAGTTGTTTGTCGTCGTATACATAAAACATCCTTACATTCTCAAGTATGTAAGGATGTTTTTTGATAGATTTGGAGTTTGATTTTAATTAAAGTAGCGGATATGGTAAAATTATAAGACAATAAATAAAAATCTGTTTCTATGGAAAACAAACAAAAAAACATTTTATGGTTCAATGAGGTTACCAAGAAAGATGTGGATCTGGTCGGGGGAAAAAACGGGTCGCTGGGCGAGATGTTTTCGCAGTTGGGGCAAAAAGGCGTGCCGGTTCCCAACGGATTTATCACTACCAGCGCGGCATTTTGGCGCTATTTGAAGTTCAACGGCATTGACAAAAAACTGGAAGGGATTTTCAATGGCTTGGATGTGGCGAATCTGAAACAGCTGAAACGTGCCAGTACCGCCGCGCGGAATCTGATTCTCAAAGGCGAATTCCCGCCGGATTTTAAGAATGAAATTTTGGCGGCCTATAAAGAATTATCGGCCTATTACAAGACCAAAAATTTGAACGTGGCGGTGCGGTCGTCCGCCACCGCGGAAGATTTGGCCGGGGCATCGTTTGCCGGCGCCCACGAGACCTATTTGAATGTTGATACGCCGACGGAACTGTTGGACGCGGTGAAAAAGTGTATTTCATCGCTGTATTTGGATCGGGCGATCGTTTATCGCGCGGAAAAAGGATTTGACACGCTTAAAGTGGCGTTGTCGGTGGGCGTGATGAAGATGGTGCGCTCGGATATGGCTTCCGCGGGAATTATGTTCACTCTGGACACTGAAACCGGATTTCGCAACGTGGTGTTAATTAATTCAATTTATGGCGCGGGCGAAATGATCGTGAAAGGCCATGTGGTGGCCGACCAGTTTTATGTTTTCAAGCCGTCGCTGAAATCCGGAAAATCCGCAATAATTTCCAAAACTTTGGGCAATAAAGACATAAAATATATTTTTGACAAAAAAGTGGGTCTGAAAGAAGTGAAAGTTCTTCCCAAAGATCAAGCCAAGTTTTCGCTCACCGACAAAGAAGTCGAACAGCTGGCCAAATGGGCGGTGATCATTGAGGAACATTACCAATGCCCGCAGGATATTGAATGGGCCAAGGACGGCAAGACCGGCGAATTGTTCATTGTGCAAGCCCGTCCCGAAACGATTTACGCCGGCAAAGATAACCATGCCACTTATGAGGAGTATGAAGTTAAAACGGATGCCAAACCTTTGGTTACGGGGATTGCCGTGGGACACAAAATCGGCGAAGGGAAGATCCATATCATTCCTAACGTTAAGCAAATCGCTCAGTTTAAGGCTGGAGAGGTATTGGTAACCAATATGACCGATCCGGATTGGGTGCCAATCATGCGAATCGCGTCGGCGATAATTACTGACGAGGGTACCAAAACTTGCCACGCGGCGATCGTTTCACGAGAATTGGGAACGCCATGTATTGTCGGCACAGGGAACGCGACCAAGGTTTTGAAAAATGGTATTTTGGCAACCGCCGATTGTACCCAGGGCTTGGAGGGCCGGGTTTTTGCCGGCAAAGTGCCTTATGAGAAAAAAACCTACGATTTAAAAACTTTGCCGGAATTACCCACCAAGATAATGTTAAACGTGGGAACGCCCGAAAGCGCTTTTAAAGCCTCGTTTTTGCCGAATGATGGCGTGGGTCTGGCGCGGGTGGAATTTATTTTTGCCGACAAGGTAAAGGTTCATCCGCTGGCGCTTTATAATTACGGAAAACTCAAAGATAAAAAATTAAAAGCCCAGATTGACCGGATTACGGCGGGTTACAAGGATAAGAAGGAATTTTTCGTGGAAAAATTGGCGGAGGGCATAGCACAGATCGCGGCCGCGTTCTATCCCAAACACATAATCGTGCGATTTTCGGATTTTAAAACCAACGAATACCGCGAACTGATCGGCGGTAAGGATTATGAACCACTGGAATCAAATCCGATGATCGGCTGGCGCGGCGCATCGCGGTATTACGATCCGCGTTTTGAACCGGCATTCGCGATGGAATGCGCGGCAATCAAGAAAGTGCGCGAGCAGATGGGCTTGGATAATGTTTGGGTGATGATTCCGTTCTGCCGTACGGTAGAGGAAGGCAAGAAAGTGATTGAAGTGATGAAAAAGTATGGTCTCGAATCCGCCGCCTCCGCCAAAAGTTCCGGCGAATCAAAGGGTGAGAACGGGTTGAGGGTAATGGTAATGTGCGAAATTCCGTCAAACGTGATTTTAGCCGATCAATTCCTGGATGTGTTTGACGGAATGTCAATCGGTTCCAATGACCTGACGCAATTGACGTTGGGTTTGGACCGCGATGCGGGCCAGCTATCTTATATTGCCACTGAAAATAACGAGGCGGTTAAGGAATTGGTGCGCCAGGCGATCAAGGCTTGCAAGACGCGCGGAAAATATATCGGAATTTGCGGCCAGGCTCCCAGCGACTACCCGGAATTCGCGGAATTCATCATGAAAGAAGGAATTGAAACGATGTCGCTTAATCCGGATTCGGTAATGAAGACAATCATTAAATTGGGGGGAATCAAAAAATAATCAGAAACAATGTTTGATGTAATTACTTTCGGGAGCGCGGCATGGGACGTGTTTATGGAATTGCCGCCAAAATTTATTAAAAAAGACAGCGAATTAATCTCCGGCAAGGGATTTAAATTCAATATGGGTTCCAAAATCGATGTGCCGGGGATGCGATTCGCGTTCGGCGGCGGCGGAGTGAATACGGCAACGACTTTTGCGCGCCAGGGTTTCAAAACCGCGCATTGTGGAATGGTGGGCGATGATATTCCGGGGCGGGAAGTGGTTGAACATTTAAAACGGTTGGGGATTGATACGAGTTTGGTTTACAAAACATTGGAGCGGGTTACCAATAATTCGGTGGTTTTGAGCACGCCGGGATCCGACCGAGTGATTTTGGTTTACCGAGGCGCGTCGGAGTTACTGGATCATACCTATATCGCATGGGAAAAACTCGATGCCAAAGTGTTTTATATGGCACCTTTGGCGGGGCGGTTATGTCGTCTGACCGAACAAATAACCGCGCACGCGAAAAGAAACGGGGCGATGGTTGCGGCAAACTTGGGCAATTCCCAATTGATGATGGGGCGGTCGTGTATCAAAAGTTTACTGGCAAGAATTGATGTTTTGATTTTGAATCGCGAGGAAGCGGCAACTCTTACGGATGTGGATTACGGAAATGAAAAAAAGATCATTTCCGAGATGGTGCGATTGCATCCGGGAATCAACGTGATCACCAAGGGCCGGGAAGGCGCGGTGATTGTTGCCGGCGGGATAATATATTCCGGCAAAACGAAGTCGCATAAAATTATCGATGTAACCGGCGCAGGCGACGCGTTCGGGTCGGGATTTATGAGCGGAATGCTGGCGTCGGGTAATGATATCGAGTATTCAATGAAGCTGGCCTTGGTGAATTCCAAGCATTGTCTGTGTACCAAGGGGGCGGATAAACTGTTGTCCAAAGAAGATAATTATTTGGTAGAGCGGGAGAATTTAAAGATCAAAAAGATAAAACTGAAATAATAACATCGCCTAACCGTTATTTAACTGCCAGAATAACTTGAGGTTTTGTCCCGGGGTAGTTTATTTTGGTATAATGAATACGCGATTATGCTTGGATTAACTTTAATTTCAAAACCAAAAAACCATGAAAATAACAATTACGGTCATCAAAGCGGATTTGGGTGCGATTGGAGGGCATATCAGGCCGTCGGCAGAACTGCTCGAAACGGTTAAGAACCATCTTAAATCCAAGAGTGGCGGAGTTTTTATCGACTATCGCGTATCGGCTACCGGGGATGATATCGCGATTTTGGGAACACATACTTTTGGCGCGAACAATGAAGCGGTCCATCGGTTATGTTGGGACGCGTTTATCGCCGGAATGAGAGTGGCCAAGGATCAGGGGCTTTACGGCGCGGGCCAGGATTTGCTGAGGCTTGAATTCAAGGGCACGGTGAAAGGACTGGGGCCGGCGGTGGCGGAAATGGAGTTTGAGGAGCGCGAGGCCGAGCCATTTCTTTTTTTAGCCGCGGATAAAACCGATCCGGGAGCGTTTAATTTGCCGGTGTATTTGTCTTTTTGCGATCCGATGCATAATTCCGGGCTGGTGATCTCGTCCAAAATCCGGCAGGGATATATTTTCCGAATCATGGATTTGGCGTGCCTTGACGGAGAGAAAGTGATTGAGTTAAAAACCCCCGAAGAAATTTATGATGTCGCGGTTTTATTGCGCGACCAAGAAAGATTTGCGGTGGAGAGTGTTGAATCACGGGCGAGCGGCGATCAGGCGGCGGTTTTTTCCACGACCCGCTTGCATAATATTGCCGGCAAATACGTAGGAAAGGATGATCCGGTGGCGATTATCCGTACGCAAAAGGAATTCCCGGGTGGCGGCGAGGTTTTGTCACCCTATTCCATCGGCCATTTGGTGGCGGGGTTCATGCGCGGTTCGCACAATGGGCCGCTGATGCCGGTAAAACAAGGTACGGATGTTTCATTTTTTGACGGGCCGCCAATCGTGAGCGCGGCCGCTTACAGTGTGCATAATGGCAAGTTGACTGAAGCCGTGGATTGTTTTGACCACCCCTATTGGGATTTGGTGCGTACGCAGATCGCGCAAAAAGCGCAAGATATTCGCCGGCAGGGTTTTTTTGGACCGGCGATGCTGGGGATGGGTGAGCTGGAATATACGGATGTGGCGCAAACCTTGAAAAATTTGGAGAAAAGATTTATTGTAAGATAACATCACGATTATGCGTATTTTTTGTTTGTCAGTCATACTCTTTTCAACGGGATATGGTCCGAACAATTGAGATCCGGCGATAGGGCGCGAATATTTAATTATTAAACAAAGATCCTTCTGCGAGGGTAAATATATTATGCTTACACTTAAAGCTGAATTAAGAAACGAAAAAGGACGGGATACGCAGGAATTGCGCGAGGCCGGCCTGATCCCGGCGGTTTTGTACGGTCCGGGTCTTAAAAATAAAAATCTTTCGATCGATAGCAAGGAATTTCACAAGCTTTACCGCGAGGCCGGTAAAAGTTCGTTGATCTCTTTGGAAGTTGAGGGGGAAAAGAGCAAGTTTATGGTTTTGGTCAACGATTTGGCCACCAATCCGCTGGACGGCCAGATCATTCATGTCGACCTTTACCAGCCTGATCTGACTAAAGAAATTGAAGCGGATGTGCCATTGGTGTACGAAGGGCAGTCGGCCGCGGTTATTGATCTGGGAGGGACGTTAGTGAAAAATATTTCCGAAATCAAAGTTAAGGCGTTGCCGATAGACTTGCCGCGCGAGATCAGGGTTAATGTCGCCAAGCTCGCCACTTTTGAAGATACGATTACGGTAAAAGAACTGGTGGTAAGCGAAAAGGTGGAATTGTTGAAAAACCCGGAAGAAATTGTGGCGTTGGTGACTCCAATGGAAAATATCGAAGCTGAACTTGCCGAATCAATTGAGGAGAAGGTGGAGGATGTGGCCCAGGTAGAAAAGAAGGAAAAGGAGGTGGTGACTGAGGAGCAGTCCGAGGGTAAAGCCTAGTCATTTTTTAACAGGCTGTTTTGGTTTTTCTGCGTTTAGCGGTGCATGCCGTTATAACCCTAACAAGCCATGAAAACCTTTTTAAACACATTTTCAATGATCTGCGGCGCGATACTGGTTATCGCGGCGCTGTGTTTTGGTTTTGCGGTGTTTGCGGAGGATGAAACCGGCGAGTGTACTACTAAAGAATCATGCCAGGCGCTGCTGGAAAAATATGAACAGCTGGCCAAGCAATACGATACCGATATCGCGCGGACATCAACCGAAAAGAAAACGCTTCAGAACCAGATATATTCTTTAAAAACAAAGATCAGCTCGCTGGCGGTGCAAATCAAACAAAGTACCGCGATGATCGGTGATTTCAAGCTTCAAATCAATGATACCGAATCGTCGATCGAGCAAACTACGAATAAAATTTTGGATTCCCAAAAATATCTGACGGCGATCATCCGCGAGATTGACGAGCAGGACCGGACGCCGTTATTGCAGACGTTGGCAGCCGAGCCGAAACTTTCCGTTTTTTTTGATAATTTGGTATATCTGGAAAATTTGAACGATAAATCCAATCAAATCTTGCAGGATATCAAAGGGCTGAAAACTTCATTGGAGGACCAAAAATCGGGGTTGGAAACCGAGAAAAGCAATTTGGAAAAAGCGACTGAATTGAAACTGTTGCAAAAGCAGGCTCACGAGCAAACAAGCAGCGAGTATAACAAGACTTTGGCGGTAAAAAACGCGGAACTTGAACAGACGACAACCGCCAAGAAATTGACGGCGCAGGTGATTGCCAAAATCAAGGCCAGATTGTTCACACTGGCCGGGGTTGCCGATACTGACGCGCCGAATTTTGAACAAGCTTACGCATATGCCAAGGCGGCGGCGGCGCAGACCGGAGTTCGTCCGGCGTTTATTCTGGCGATTTTGACCCAGGAATCGAATATCGGCAAAAATGTGGGAATGTGCTATTTGCAAAACGATACTACCGGCGCGGGAATAAATATCAATAGCGGGAGTTATGTGGCTAATGTGATGAAACCCAGCCGCGATGTGGCGCCGTTTTTGTCGATCGTTTCGGCCCTGGGAAAGGATCCGCACGCAACGCGCGTTTCGTGCCCGATGAGCTTTGGATATGGCGGAGCGATGGGGCCGGGACAGTTTATTCCTTCAACCTGGAATCTTTACGCGCCGCGATTGCAGGCACTTTTGGGCCGGCCAGGCAATCCGTGGAATATTTCCGACGCGTTTTTGGCAACCGCTCTATATGTGTCTGATTATGGGGCGACATCGCAAACTTATGATGGCGAATGGAAAGCGGCAATGATCTATTTTGCCGGAACGGTAAATACCAAGTATCGTTTCTACGGCGACAATGTGATGGCGATAGCCTCGGGATATGCTGACGATATCGCGGCCATTGAAGGAAATTAAGGATAAAAACATTTTTTAAGTTAAATTTTGCGCCAAAAAAACACCGTGGCGTTTTTTTGGTTATTGCGATAAAATAAATTACCCCGGGGCAGAGCTCCGCAGTCTTCCGGCAGGGAAATAAACTACCGTGCGCCCAAGGCGCTTCGATAGTTTGATTCCCCGCCATTCATCCCCG
>CAZUST010000003.1:0-82022 GCA_964623335.1 uncultured Candidatus Saccharibacteria bacterium | reverse complement strand
GTCCAGGAATTAACTCAAATGCCTCAAGAGTGCAAAAATGGGTGGACGCATACAATCTATATCTTAAGCGATTGGTTTCGAAAGCCTGAGCATAAAGATACTTTAGATTATGTTATTTCTGTCGGATGCCAATATTATTTTCAATACTTGCCGCTCCAAAAAATAGGGTTGCCAGTGCCAAAAGAATAATGATTTGATTGATGAATTTTCATTGAAACCATTATATTTGCCGCGGCGGGGCGAGAGGTGTTTTAAAAGCGGATTTGGCCGGGATAATTTGAAAAAAGCTTTAAGAAAATCTTGACTAATGAGTAATGATCGAATAATTGCCGGTTAAACCTGAACATATCCGGTTTCAATTTCCAGCGGTAATGATTTCACGGAATTTATCGTAATCAAATGCATATTTTTCTTTTATTTCTTCCACTTTGCGCGGGTCATTGATTTGCCGCGTGGCGGGCGTTTCGCCTGTTTTTTTATGCGCGGCGGACGCCGCAAAATGAAATCCAATTTGTTTTCAATTAAAATGTTATATTCGAATCGTATTTGAATATAACTTTTCAAACGAATTTATTTTTTTAAAAAGGGTCCGACCCTTTTTAAAAAGGTCGGACCCTTTTAACCGTTGGCGTGGCGCGTTGCGCGTCGTTGCGTTTAAACGGCGTTTTTTATTTACCCGCCAGAATACCTCGGGGCTTTGCCCCGGGGATGAATGGCGGGGAATCAAACTTTTCCGATCGCGGAGCGTTTAGCGAAGCGTCGGAATACCTCGAGGCTCTGCCTCGGGGTAGTTTATTTTCATTTGACGGTTGAATAACAGATTTAATGATAATTCTTTGAATTGCGAAACCCTTAAATTCAAATACTATTGAAGAGGTCTAACTTCGCAGTATCTCTTGGATTACCTCGGGACCAGCACAGGGGATAAACCCCAAAAACACAAAGCGTTTCGTAATTCAAGATAATTGAAAAAGGGGGAGAAAAGGGGTAATCTGAATAGGTGGTTGGTAGCGGCAAAATCAATGAGCGGGAAAAAAAATAAAAAAGAAAAAAAATCAAATCCGGGTTTGCTGGGGCTGGTGATGCCTTATGGTTGGTTTGTCGCCGGCATTATCGCGCTCACGGTGGCCAGCAATGGATTGAGCCTTGTTGTGCCCAAATTGACCGCCGCGGCCATTGATGCCTACGGAAAGGGCGGGTTCGACCTTAAAACTCTTTCAATCCAGTTTCTGCTGGTGGCTTTTTTTGTTTTCATATTCACTTATTTGCAGGGAGTGGTGCAGACTTTCGCGTCTGAAATTGTCGCGCGCGATCTGCGAACCCGGCTGATGGCCAAGATCGCGGTTCAGGATTATTCTTTTGTCGAGCACGCGACTTCGGCCAAGCTTTTGACCAATCTCACTTCGGACATTGACGCGGTGAAAATGTTCGTTTCGCTGGTGATCCCGTCGCTGGTCTCGTCGGCATTTCTGATCGTGGGCGCCAGCGTGCTGATGCTTGGCATTGATTCAAACCTGACGCTGGCGATCCTTTCGCTGATGCCGTTCATCGGCCTGGCGTTCTGGCTGGTGCTGGGGCGGATGCATAAACTGTTTACCAAATCGCAGGAAGCCATTGATTGGCTCAATCGCGTGATCAACGAAAGCATTCTGGGGGCGGCGACCGTGCGAATTCTTAACTCGTCGCAACACGAATATAAAAAATTTATTGAAGCCAACGAAAGGTCGAAAAATCTGGGTCTAAAAATTTTGAAATACTTTGCCGGCCTCTTTCCGGCGGTTAATTTTATCGCCAATCTGGCGGCGTTGATCATTTTGGTGCTGGGCGGACATTTTGTGATCATCGGCGCGATGAGCCTGGGGAATTTTACGGCATTCAATAGCTATCTGGCGATGCTTATTTTCCCGATAATCATCATCAGCTTCATGAGCACGGCCATTGCTCAAGCGGACGCGTCTTACCGCCGCATAAATGAAGTAATGGCGGCTCCTGAACCCCAAAAAACCGGGACGCTCGCGCCGGTTTTGCGCGGCGATATCAAGATTGAAAATATCAATTTGGTTTACGATCAGAAATCAGTCCTCAAAAATGTGAATATCGAAATCGGCGCGGGTACCCGCACCGCGATCATTGGTCCGACCGCGGCCGGCAAAACCCAATTGATATATATTATGGTCGGATTGCTGAATCCGACATCGGGCGCGGTTTACTACGACGGGAAAAATATCAACGAATACGACAAAGCCGCGCTGCACCGGCAAGTGGGATTGGTATTTCAGGACAGCATTATTTTCAATATCAGTCTGCGGGAAAATATCGCTTTCAGCGCTTCAATAAGCGCCGCGGACATGGAGAAAGCGATCGCCGCCGCGGAGCTTGATGATTTCATTGAAATGTTGCCGGACAAACTGGAGACGATGGTATCCGAACGGGGAACTAGCTTGTCGGGCGGCCAAAAACAGCGCATTACGTTGGCTCGGGCGCTGGCGCTCAACCCCCGGATACTGATCCTTGATGATTTTACCGCGCGGGTGGACAACGAAACCGAACAAAAAATCCTGAATAATATCCGCAACCGATATTCCGGCATTACTTTGGTATCGGTCACGCAAAAGATCGCGCCGGTCAAAGATTACGACCAGATCATCCTGTTAATGGAAGGGGAGGTGCTGGCGCGCGGCACGCATTCCCAGCTCATGGAATCTTCGCCGGAATACGTCCAAATATACAATTCGCAGAAAAGCACCAATGAATACGAACTGCACGCTTAAATATGAACTACACGCTTAGCAATTCCAAAAACAAAAGGCAAAAGGGGGAAATGGCCCAGGCGTTAAAAAAAATCGCGCCGCTTTTAAATAACGAAAAAATAAATCTCGCCATCGCGATCCTGGCGGCGTTTATCGGGGCGGCGGCATCCCTGCTTGATCCGATAATCATCGGAAGGGCCGTGGATTTGTATATCAAGAACGGCGATTACCGCGGGGTTTTGATCTCGGCGGCGATATTGCTGGGAGTGTATGTGATCGGGCTGGTCGCTACCTATATCCAGACATTGGCTCTTGGCGGGGTCGGCCGGCGGGTTCTTTTCGGCTTGCGCAACGAGTTATTCTGCAAGCTGCAGGAATTGCCGGTGGCGTTTTTCAACCAGAACAAATCCGGCGACCTTATTTCCCGCATCAACAACGATACCGACAAATTAAACCAATTTATCAGCCACGCCTTGATGCAATTTATGCGCAGTTCGTTTACCGTGGCCGGCGCCGGAATTTTCTTGTTGTCGTTAAACCCCCGTCTGGGCGCGGCGGCCCTGATCCCGGCGGCTCTGGTGCTGATCATCACCCGATTGCTGGCTTCCTGGGTGGAGCGCGCCAATTTGAAAAGTTTGCAATCAATCGGGCAGATGAGCTCCGAGATTCAGGAGAGTCTGGCGAACTTCAAAGTGGTCGCGGCATTCAACCGTCTTGATTACTTCAAAAGCCGGTTCAACGACGTTAATAAAGAAAACTTTTCCGCGTCCGTCAAAGCGGGGGTCGCGAGCAATATCTACGCCCCGATATACGGTATCGCTTCCACGCTGGCGCAGTTGATCATTCTCGGCTATGGAATTTATCTCATCAACGCCGGCGGTTTCACCATCGGGTTATTGATCGGTTATTTGCTGTATGTCGATAATTTTTATCGTCCGTTGCGGCAGCTGGCCGCCGTCTGGCCCACCATGCAACTGGCTTTCGCGGCCATTGACCGCATTTCGGAGATATTGGCTTTGAAATCAGACATGGAAATCGTCGATGATAAGTTTGGCGGCGCTAAAACCGATTTTCGGCTGGAATTCCGGAATGTGTCTTTTACCTATCTGGAAGGAAAAACCGTTTTGAACAAAGTTAATTTAAAACTCAAAAAAGGAAAAACCTACGCGCTGGTCGGGCCGACCGGCGGCGGCAAGACAACCACGGCGTCATTGATGGCGCGGCTCTACGACGCGTCAGAGGGCGATATTTTGTTTGAAGGCAAAGACATTCGCTCGTATCCGCCCGAAATCCGGACGCAAAAAATCGGGTTCATTCTGCAGGAACCCTTCCTGTTCACCGGCACCGTCCGCGATAATATCGTTTACGGCAATGAAGCCTATGCCAAGTGCACCGATAAGCAATTGGCGGCGGCATTGGAAAGCGCCGGCCTCTCCGGCCTGATTACCCGGTTTAGCCACGGCCTGAAAACCAAAATCACTTCCGGCGGCGATACCATCAGCTTGGGCCAAAAACAGCTGGTTGCTTTCATCCGGGCGGTTCTGCGCAAACCCGATCTGTTGATCCTTGACGAAGCCACGGCCAATATTGACACCGTGACCGAACAGCTTTTGGAAGAAATCATCAAAAAACTTCCCGAAGACACCACCAAAGTCATCATTGCGCACCGCCTAAACACCATTGACAACGCCGATGAAATCTATTTCGTCAACGCCGGAGAAATCGTTTTGGCCGGTTCCATGGCCCAGGCCGTAAAAATGCTCACCCGCCAAAAGCGCACCAGTTAAAATATTTAAATAAAGTCGCAATTTTACGGCTATGAAATCTGTGAAGGTTGGACCTTCGCGTAAGTGTTCTGCGAGGTCTGCGAAGGTTGGACCTTCGCGTTGCTTCGCGTTAGACCTTCGCGTTACGGGACGGTGGAAAAATAAAAAAAGGAGCATGATGTGGTAATCTGCCCCTTCCGAAGAGCTACTCTCCCAGAATTTGTTTATAAAGCATATTCTCGTGCTTTAACGCGTCTTCTATTGAGAAGACAAGCTCCCATCCTATTATTATTTCCGGACTGTCGAACACTGTCTCCAGAAGCCGATTCCACTCGTTTACTGTTTCCCGGGTGTGGCCAAGGACGCTGGAAACTTTTAGCTTGCCAAAGCGGATGATGTTTTCGATGGATATTGGCGCTGCCGGCGGAATTGCTTGGAATTTGCTGAGTGCTTTCTGAGCCTCTGCGAATGAAGCTGGCGGCGATTGTCTGATTTCTGCCGTTTGTTCGCTTGGCTCAAAAGCGTTAAAGGCCGCAAGTTGCACAATCCTGTACGCTTCCTCGCTGCCAATTCCGCGAGATGCCAACACGCTTTTTAAGTATACCTGCGCCCGGCTGGCTGCCCATGTTCCGCGGGATTCGATTATTTCCCGCATCATATTGTCCGGGTAGATTTCCAGATTCTCCAGGATATTGGTCATACTCCGCAAAGAATGAACGGTAGCATGCAATAAATCCGGCCATGCAACCCGCTCAAGAGATGACATTTCTATCGTTCTCTCTTCCCAAGTTTTTATGGTCTTGATTATTGCGCTCAAGTATCCTTCGGCCAGATAATCCATGCCGGTTATCTGTTCGGTTTTGATCGGATTGCGCTTATGGGGCATTATCGATGATCCCACTTGTCTCTTTCCAAACCCTTCCCGACAAATAGGATTGCCGCTTCTTGCGCCAAGGCGGATGTCGTTGGCTATTTTATCCAAGATTTTGACAATCTCGAATAGCGCGAAAGCCGTCGGAGCATATATCACTCTGGGCATAATTTGCGTTGCTCCATAGAAAGGTTTGAATCCCAGTATTTCGAGCGCTTCACTTTCCAGTTCCGGCGTGAGCGTGCCGTATTTCCCGATCGCCCCGGACAATTTGGAAAATCTGAGTTTCTTCTTAGCCTCCTTTAAATCATTTATGGCTTCCCGCATCGTGGCTATCCAAGTAAGAACGCGCGCGCCCCAAGTTTGCATTTCAGCTTCCTGGCCATGGGTTCGCGCATTCATAATCGTATAGCGATACTTCCTTGCCATTTTCTCCATGGCTTTAATAAGATCATCAAGGCAACCCTCAACAACGGTCACGGATTCCAGAATCATCGTAGCGAATGGCTGCTCTTCCGTATCGTAGGAAGTAATTCCCTGATGCATATATTGCTGGAGTTCTTTCGGCAGATGTCTTATGCGTTCATGAACATAAGCCATGAGATCATGGCTGATGCTCTTGTCTTCGGCTTTCCACCAAGCCAGATCAATCGGATTTTTCTCCAGGAGAATTTTGATCGGCTCGTATGTTCCCTTGGGAACTTGCTCCAGATTTTCTTTTGCTAAGATAACGGCAAGTTCCAATCTGTCCCAGAGCTTCAGCTTGTTGCCGTCGCTCCATATTTCCTCAATTTCCTTTTGCTTATATCTATCGTGCATGTTATCACTCTTAACTGTGTATAAATTTTGCGGTTCGGTGCTGGAAGCAATACTATCAATATTAACCAATATGTCAATGATTCAAGGCGTGGCAGCGGGTTGATGAAGAGTTGCAAAGCGGGGGATGCGGAGGTAAATTTAATTTAAAATTAAAAGCTAAAAATTAAAAATAAAAATTGAAATATTTGTGCCCAAGGCGCATCCGCTCTTCGGCGGAAAAATTCAAAATGGAAATCAAAAATTTTAAAATCATAATTATCGGAGCGATTTTTTTGGCGGCGGCGGGTTTATTCGCCGCCCAAATTAAATATCTATCCGACGGGAAAGCGGTTGGAACGGCAAACGTTGCCATAGACGAGGACAATACCGCGCAAAGGGAAAAACAAGAAAAATCGCCGGTGGAAATTTTGGCGTTCGGCGATCTGCTGTTGGATCGCTACATCAAACTTTATATTGATCGCAATTCGCCGGAATATCCGTTTGAAAACATCAAAGAAGTTTTTGCGGGCAACGATATTGTGCTGGCTAATTTGGAAGGGTCGTTCACGGATTTTGCGCCCCGCCCGCTTGATCCCAACAACACGAGTTTCACTTTTGATCCAAAATTGGCGGCAATGCTCAAATCAAGCGGCTTTAATCTCGTGAACTTGGCCAACAATCATGTGCGGGATTTCGGCCGGGACGGTTTTGCGCAATCGCGGGCATATCTGGAACAAAACTCAATCGGTTATTTCGGCGATTATTACAATGAAAGCCCGGCGCTGGTTAAAGAAGCCAGCGGCCGAAAAATCGCGTTCATCGGTTATCATTCGCTGGCCGATCCGGCAACGGCGGGCACGATTGAAAAAATAAAACAGGCGCGCGAAAACGCCGATTACGTCGTTGTCTGCGCTCACTGGGGCGCGGAATATCAAAACGATTTTTCAAAAAGCCAGCAAGCGGCCGGCCGCGAATTCATTGACGCCGGCGCGGACGCGGTTTTGGGGAGCCATCCGCACGTGATCCAGCCGATTGAAATCTACAAAAACAAAGCCATTTTTTATTCGCTGGGCAATTTTTTGTTTGACCAGATATTTTCGTTTGAAGTGCGCCACGGTTTGGGCGTGAAAATAACTTTGGCGCCCAACGGGATTGGATATGAACTGATTCCCACTCAAATGAAAAACTTTCAAGTTGTCCCGCCCGATGAAGCGGCGAAAATCTTGATTTTGCAAAATCTGTCCGCAAAATCCGTCGCTTCCGACGGCATAAAAGCGCAAATCTCCTCCGGCAAATTCACGTTGTCTGAAAATTGAGCTTTATTAATCCGGCGGAATGCCCCGATGCTTTGCGCCGAAGATGAATGCTTGCCCGCAGTGTAGCGATCGCGAAGCGGAGGATTAGCGGACTTTTCCGCAGGAATGCCGCGCCGCCTTGGGCGTGCGGCGGTTTTTTTCAAAAATTATGCGTAAACAATTGCCGAAACTGCCGAATCAACGTCGGGCAACGCATGCCCGATGACAAAAAACCATGCGGTTGGAGTTTATCGCAGAAGTTTAATCATTTCCAGGGCGGTGAGGGCGGCTTCGCTGCCTTTGTTCTCTTTTTCGCGCGTGGCGCGTTCAAGGGCGTCTTTGATATCGAGAACCGTGAGGACTTCGAAAATTACCGGGATCTCGAATTGCAATGATACGTCCATACAGCCGCGGGCGCATTCGCGCGAAATCAATTCAAAGTGAGTGGTCTTGCCTTTATGAATCGCGCCGAAAACGATGATGGCATCGTAGATATTTTTCTTGGCGAGAAGTTTGGCCGTTAACGGTATTTCCAAGGCGCCGGGTATGCGCGTAATTTCAATTTGGTTATCCGCCAAACCCTTGTCCTTGAGAGTGGCCAAGCAATGCTTTTCCAAGTTGTCGGTGACCTCTTTGTGGAAGGTGGCGCTGATGATGGCGATTTTGATGTCTTTAATATCTTTCATCTGTTTTTTTAATTAATCTTTCGATATATTTCGCCAAAACATCGGTTTCAATGTTCGCGAGGTCTCCCGGCTTAAAAGAGCGAAACATGGTTTTTCCCCAAGTATGGGGAATAATGCCCACCGTAAAATAACCGGCCCCGGTTTCGATAACCGTCAGCGAAACGCCATTGACGGCGATTGATCCTTTTGCGACAACATATTTGGCTAGCGCTTCTCCGACCGAAAATTTCAGGATACGGCTGTTGCCTTCCTCAATTATGGTTTCCAGCTTGGCGGTCCCGTCGATGTGGCCCTGCACGATATGGCCGGCCAAAAATGTTTCCGGTGTCGCGGGCATTTCCAAATTTACCGTATCTCCCGGAAGCATATATTTGAGGTTTGTCCGGTTTACGGTTTCAGGCATCACTTCAACGGTAAACCGGTCTTTATTCCAGTCCACGACCGTCAAACAGATTCCGTTGACCGCCACGCTGGCGCCGTTTTCCAGTTTATCAAGAAGGCCGGAATCGGTTGCTACTGTCAATTCGGTTCCGGTAAATTCCGTGATTTTACCCAGATTTTTTATTATTCCGGTGAACATAATCAATGTTATTCCAAAGCTTTCATTACCGGCGGCAGGAAATCCTTCTTGCGGGACATCATTTTTTCGATATAGATTCCGGTTTGGGTATAAGGTTTTCCGAACGCTTTTTCAATCGTTGACGCGTCTCCGGCCACGATCACCAGCGACCCTTCATTAATGATGTCGGTGATCATTAAAACCGTGAACGCCAAGCCGTCTTTTTGGCAGGTGCCATCCATTTCCTTCATCAGTTCGGGCACGCGGGCTTCGGCTTCGGATAATTCCGTCACTTCAATCTGTCCCACTCCAAATTTGCGGTCGCCAACTTCGAAGGTTTTGTAGTCCGAACGTAATATCCTGCCGGCATCCAACCCTTTTAAACTGGCTTTTTGTTTTTTGATTTCAATCCCAAAATTTTTAAGGTTTTTTATCTTGGCGATCTTGCCCAAGGTTTTGGCGATCTTGACGTCGGTTTCGGTCGTCGTTGCGGATTTAAAAACCACCGTGTCCGATAATATTGCCGAAACCAAAATTCCTGCCATCGGTTTTGTCATCTTGAATTTATCGGCCATCATCATTTTGGCCACAATGGTCGCGGTGGAACCCACCGGCTCGGTATGGAATTTTATCGGACTGGCATTCTCAAAAACAATCTTGTGGTGATCCAGAACTTCAGCGATGGTTGCCTGGCCGGCTCCCGGTACCATCTGGCTTTTTTCGTTATGATCGACCAGAACCAGCGTTTTACCCGCCGCGTTGTCCAATTTCTTGGGGGCTTTGAATCCGAAAGTTTTCAGGACGTATCTGGTCTCGGGATTCAGATCGCCGCAAACCGCCGCGACCGCGTCAACCTTCCGTTTTTTTAAAAATTCCGCGTACGCGATTGCCGAAATTGTCGTATCGGTATCGGGCGACGTGTGTCCGATAACATAAACCGTATTTTTTGCCATATGTTTCTTATCGTATTTTAGTGATTTTTAATTCAATTATTTCTATATTAAAATAAAGCATTATAGTTGTAAACAAAAACATGGATGTCGTAAATTATCTGATTTTGGGCGCGTTGCAGGGGATTTTTGAATGGATACCGATTTCCAGTGAGGGGGTGGTGGCGATTACTGCCCAATATCTTAAGATTGGGGTCAATCCGGTGGATTTCGCGCTTTTTTTGCATTTCGGAACGCTTCTGGCCGCGCTTTGTTACTACTGGCGCGATTGGATCAAGGTGCTGACTTTCAAGGATTGGCCGCTGATCAAATTTCTGGTGATCGCTACTGCGATTTCCTTGCCGGCCGGCTTTATCATCCATGGCCTTACTGCCGGTAACGCGGTTGGCGCGGGATTGCTTTTATTGACCGGCATCTGTTTGTTGTTCACCGCTTATTTCCAGGCCAAAAAAATTAATTTGCATTTAAGTCAAAACAAATTGGCTGCCGTAAGCGGTGTTTTACAAGGGCTGGCGGTTTTACCCGGATTTTCTCGTTCCGGCTCCACGATCTTTGGTCTGTCGCTAGGGGATCTGCCACCGGCGCAAATTTTACGCCTGTCCTATATGATGTCCGTACCCGCAGTGGCCGCATCGACATTATACGAAGTTGTTTTTGGCAGTCAAACCGTGCTGGTTTCCGCTTGGCCCGCGCTTGTTGCGAGTTTTGCTGTCGGCATCTTATTGTTGGAAATTTTGACCAAAACCGGCGAAAGGATGAATTTTGCCAAATTCGCGCTGTTTTTTGCGGTCCTGTGTTTTATCGGCGCGGCTCTGGAATTTTTATTTTAACTACTAAAAATACTTTAAGGTTTCGCCCCGGAGTGGTTTATCGCAAAGCGGCTTTCACAAACAATAATCATAAAGATTGGCTGTCGGATTCGCTTTGGATTTTTTTCCCGCCGAATGAAATTTAAAGGCGCGGCCTTGCCGCGTTGAAAATTACCCGGCCGGGGAAAAATGAAAGACGGAGAAATACGCAAAATACGCAAAGCTCTTGACTTAATTTTTAAGCTCAATTACCTTAGATTAAGGAAGATTATTCGGGTGGGATCCGCGGTTAAAAAGGTCGTTATAACATAGATCTGCGGATTTCGTTTCATAAGAGCTGGTCGGATGAATAACAAATTCGTTGCGTAAATATTTTCTACCGCAATCCGCGATTTGCGGCGGCGCCAAATTCATCACTCACCGGCAGGCTTTGGTTTTGAATATGGCCCCTCGTTTCCATAAAACGAGACCGCGGGCGGACATTCTTCATTCGGCTCGCTTGTAAATTTCGGATTTTGCCGCGGGAATATTCACGCGGCGGGTCTGATGTAAAACTAAAAAAACATATGGCAACAATCGGATACTGCGTCAAATGCAAAGCTAAACAGGAAATGAAAAACGAGAAACCCGTGGAAATGAAAGGCAAGGGCGGCATGGTGCGGCGCGCGATGACCGGCGAGTGCCCGGCTTGCGGAACCAAGATGTTCAAGATCTTGGGCAAGGCCGACGCCGATAAATTGGCCAAGTAAATTTTAAAATCCGTAATTCTTTGATATCTTGCCTCAAGGTTGCGGAGGGCAAGGGTCCCAAAGGCGGCGCTCCTTTGGCCGGTTCGCGGGGTTAACGCCCCGCGGTATCGCAACCCGTTCGGAAAATATATTTTTTTAAAATCCGTTTCAACTGAAGCCGCGGGCAACCCCCGCGTTTTCAGTTTGCCTTGCGCTTGCTATCTGGTAGAATGGAGCAAAATTCCATGTCCGGCCCAAATCACTATAATAAATTTCCCCGCTGGCTGATATTCGGCTTGGTTCTGGCGAATTTTTTTGTTTGGCTGGTTGCGGCCCAGAATTCTCGCGGTAAATATCTGGAAGCGGAATTTTTTGACGTTGGCCAGGGTGATGCCGCATTCATCCGGGCGCCGGATGGAACGCAAATATTGATCGACGGCGGTCCGGATTCGGGGGTGCTGGAAAAGTTGGGTCAAGCAATGTCATTCTACGACCGGGATATCGACTGGGTCATATTATCTCATCCCGATCGCGACCATCTTATCGGGTTGCTGGCCGTACTTAAGGATTATCGCATCCACAATATCCTTTGGTCGGGAATTCCCAAAGATACCGCTGAAAGCTCCGAATGGCTCAGCCTGATTTCAAAAGAAAAAGCCAATATCGTTATCGGTTTTTCTGGCGAAACATTTGACTTGGGCGGTAATCCGGATTTGACGCTTCAAGTTTTGGCTCCTCTTGCGAACTTACAAGATTCCGCCCGCGGCTCGAATGAAGCCAGCGTTGTCGTTCGTCTGGTTTATGGCGCTCGGTCGTTTGTTTTTACCGGCGACGCGGATAACGCCGAAGAGCAGGAAATCGCGGATACCAATCCGGACTTGCCGGCCGATATCGTGAAAGTGGCGCATCACGGCAGTAAAACCGCCGCCAATGAAGAATTTTGGGCCGGTTTGTTGCCCGCCGCCGCCGTTATTTCGGTGGGCGCGGGAAATCCTTACGGCCATCCGACCGAACAAGTCTTGGAAATGTTGGCAAAGTATGATATTAAAATCTTGAGAACCGATCAAAATGGCGATATTTTATTTCGTACCGACGGTGATCAAATTTTCGTCAAAACCCGGAAATAAATCGTAAATATTTCAAATTTTATGAACTACCCGATATTTAAAACAAAGATGGATGGCAAGGATCGCGTCTTTAATCTGACCGATCCGGTCGAACGTCGCGATTATTTCTATTACAAGGCCGGTGAGGAAATCGAAAAGCTCAAGGAATACGTCAATAACAACACTTTCATAGTTTATCTTTTGGGCAAGAAGAATTCCGGCAAGGGAACTTATTCCAAAATGCTGGCCGAACTTTTGGGCGCCGACAAATTGGAGCATTTTTCCGTGGGTGATATGATCCGCGCGATTTCCAAAGAAATCGCCGATCCGGTCAAAAAACAGGAACTGGCCGATTATCTGGCCAAGAACTACCGCGGTTGGGTACCGCTCGATAAATTGATTCCGGTTATCGAGGGTCGTGATACCTCGAACTTGTTGCCAACCGAATTGATTCTGGCGCTTATCAAGCGCGAGATCGCCAATCGCGCCAAGAAAACCATTTTTATCGACGGTTTCCCGCGCGATATGGACCAAGTTTCGTATTCTTTGTTTTTTCGCGATTTGATCGGTTTCCGCGACGATCCGGACGTGATGGCGTTCATTGACGTGCCGACCAATGTGATCGCCGGCCGCATCGCCGGCCGCCGCATCTGCCCGATTTGCAATACCTCGCGCAATCTGGCGCTGTTGCCGACCGTCAAAGTGGGTTACGACCCGGATAAAAGGGAATTTTATCTGCTGTGCGACAATCCCGAATGCTCGGGATTCAATACCGCCAAAATGGTAAGCAAAGAGGGCGACGAGTTGGGGATCGAGCCGATCAGGAAACGCCTTGAGACCGATCAGAAGCTGATGGAAAAAGCCATGGAATTGCACGGTATTCCGCAGATATTCCTGCGCAACGCCATTCCGGTAGCCGATGCCAAAAATTATGTCGATGATTACGAATTGACTTCCGGCTACGAATATAATTGGGATGCCGCCGCTCAAAAAGTGAACATCATCGAAAAACCTTGGGTGATCAAGGACGACGAAGGCCGCGATTCAGTCAGTCTCCAAGCCCCGGCCGTGGCGGTTTCCCTGATCAAACAACTGGCAAGCGTATTGGACCTGTAGAATTTGCCGGTAAAACCGATTTTGTAAACGACATTGGCGCTCCGCGGATTAAAAACAGCGGCGCGTTTTTGATTATTAATTTATCATTAATAAATTCTGGCGGAATATCCCGAGGCTCCGCGTGGGAGATGAATGCCCGCCCGCGGCGTAGCGATCGCGAGGCGGAGGATTAACAAACTTTTCCGCGGTAGTTTATTTCCCCGCCGGAATGCCTGGGGGTCCTGCCCCCGGGATGAATGGCGGAGAATCAAACTACCGCGCCGCCTTGGGCGGCGCGGTAGTTTATTGGCAGGTCAGAAGACTTCCGGGCTTGCCCGGGAATAACAGCGTTTTTGCGGTTGATTTTATTTTGGATGGGTTGATATAATAAAAATATAAAAACTTTTTGCGCCGAAATCAAAAACCTGTATCGGGCGTCGGAAACGATTCGGGTCTAAAATCATACCGGCGCAATTTATAAATAATCCAATATTTATGAGAAAAACATTCAAACCGGGTGCCATTTTTGCGGCAGCATTTTTTTTTGGGAGCGGCATTTTGGAATGGAGGCGCGGTTTTCGCCGACTCTGAACCGGCGGCTGATGTTTATGTCGACAGCAACTATAGCGATACCGGGGGAGTAGGTTGCGGCGACCATACCTGTGCCTTTGATGGATTCAAAACAATCGGCGCCGCGGTCGCCAAGGTGGCGCCGGGCGGGACAGTCCATATTCTGCCCGGAACTTATGAAGATGTTGCCACTACCACGATCGACCGCGAAATGGAAATCATCGGCGAAAATATAACCGGAGACATAACAATTGCTTCCGCCGGCAACACTGTCTTTATCGTTAAAGCCAGCAAGGTAACGATAAAAAATTTGAAGCTTTTCCAAACCATTGACGGTAGCGTAAATGCTACTTCAAGCTACGAAGGCCCGGTGATCAGGGTTGGTACGGATGACTTGGGATATCCTATAACCGGTACCGAAATAACCGGCAATGAGATTGCCGGAGGAGACGCCGGCATTTATCTTGCCGGTAATTCCGCGGAAAGCACGATCAGCGGCAATAATATTTTTGATAATAACTACGGGATCGCCGTTTACAATTCGACGAATAACGAAATTTCCGGCAGCAATACCATTCAGGGCAATATGTACGGGATTATGTTTGGTAAGGATGATATGCTATCGGATTCCGATGTTTCCGGTAATGTTGTTTCTGGCAACGAAATAAAAGAAAATCAGGTGGGTATTTATTTCAGCGCGGGCAATCAGAGAGACGCGGTAAATATCGGCAATAAGGCGTCAGCCGATGGCGGGAATCACATCCATGGCAACGGAACCGGTATCGCGGTTGTCGGCGATTCGTACAATCTTTTTATCACGCATAATAAAATTATCGACAATAACCGGAGAGACAATCCAACCGGCGAAGCGGTGGGGCTGGCGGTTTTGAATAATGGGGCTGGCGTTGACGCTACCCTTAATTATTGGGGCGGCGCGGTGGACGCCGAAACCGAAACCGATGGGCCGTTGGAAGTGGTTGGTAATCCGTTTGGCGTAGGGAATTCCATTGTTATCGATAATTCGAACTCGCAGAATATAAATTACCGGCCATTTTGCGTCAATGATGATTGTACGAGTTTGAGCTATTTCCGAACCGACCCGGAAAAATTAATGTCGGTGTTTGGAAACGGAGGCACTTTTACGGTTCAGGGACCTGGGCCTCACGAATATAACGAGGTTACCGAAGTTGATGTCCAAGAAAGGACGATTATTGTTGTTCCGGCAAGAACGAGCGATGTCAGCGTGATCACGATTCCGGCAGGTACGGCCATCACCCGGCGTAATGGCGGCGCTTTCGATGCGTCGCTCTTGAGTGCCGCGGATATGGCGTTGGATTCGCTTTCCGGATTTGATTCCGGAACGTTGGTGGGGGCTTTTCAATGGGGTATTCCGTCGATTGGGTTGAAGTTTGAGCCGGCGATCAAGATCGATATGTTCGTGGGAACGGAATTGGCCGGAATGACCCTGGCATTGCAAAGATCGTTATCTGCCACCGGCGGCTGGACCCAGAATGGATTGAAAGGTGTGGGCGGGGCCGACGACGGGACTTGCAAGGTTGATGCTAACGGTTCCTGCTCTTTTGAGGCTACGTTGGCGTCGTATTACGGCGCGCTTAAGGATGATAAAGAAAGCCATAGTCATAGCCATTCCAGCCACGGCGGCGATTGGGCGAATGCCAAGATCATCGCTTTGGCGCAAAATAATACTGCGACAACTGATGCTGCTACCGTTTGTCCCGGAAATTTTACCCGAAGTCTTGGCTTGGGCGCTACCGGAACCGATGTGCGGGAATTGCAAAAATATCTGAACAATAACGGCTATCCCGTTGCGCTGGCCGGAGCCGGTTCAAAAGGGAGCGAGACAACATATTTCGGCGCGCTTACCCGCCAAGCTTTGGCCTTGTTTCAAAAGGCCAGGGGACTGGAGCAGACTGGGGCATTCGATGCGGCAACCATGGCCAACTTGGGATGCGGCGCCATCCATACTCAAGCGCAAACCGCTGCCGCAAACACCAGCATTAAATTTAGTCGCGATCTTGAATTGGGTGCGACCGGGGATGATGTTAAAGCATTGCAAGCATATCTGAACAATAACGGTTATGTCGTCGCGGCGGCCGGAGCCGGTTCTCCGGGAAACGAAACTTCGCTTTTCGGCAGTTTGACCCGACAGGCGCTGATAAAGTTCCAGCAAGCGCACAATTTGCCGGCGACCGGATATTTCGGGCCGCTGACCCGGGCAGTGATAAACATATAAATTGCGCCGGTTTAATCATAAAGCAACAAAGCCCCGCTTAAGCGGGGCTTTGTTTATAAGGTTTGTTATTATCGTTATTATTGAACGGCTATTTGACAAGAATAAGGTAGGGGTTATACTTAAAATAACCCTGTGGCTTAAAGTTTTCCAACAAATATTCCCCGGGAGTCTGAAATGGTTCCTCGCCGTGGCGAGGACCTAGGGCGCCCACTTATTTTACTGCAGGAATACTTTTTCGCAGGGTTCGCAAAAAAACACCTTTTCCAAGGCGTTTTTTGTTTAAGAGCCGTCATATTCCATTACTCGCCAACTCATCGCTAATTCGCTATCCGCAGTCGGGCTGCCGGGAATTGAACCCGGATCGCACCCACCCCAAGGGTGTATACTGCCGTTGTAATACAACCCGCCGTTACTAAAAAAATTTTCGATTATCAATTTTCAATTTACATTGAATTTCCCGATGGAACAATTTCCAAACAAAGTCGGCGTATTCCATTTGGCGCATTAAATTAAGCGGCCGGCCTATTGAAAACTGAAAATTGCAAATTGTCAATTTTGAGACCAAAACATTAAACAACAACCCCGCGTTCGGCGGGATTGAACGTACCGGAATAAGCCAACCGGCCAAGTATTACTTGGCGCGGGTTTTGTTCAACGCTTTGATGCATTTGGTGCATGCGATTACTTTTTCTCCGTTGGGAAGAGTGGTCGATTGCAAATTGGGATATTGCTTTTTCTTCGCCGTCGGGTTGTACTTTGTTGCGCGCAAACGCACGCGAGTCCAAGTCATCATCCCTTTTTTTTCGCACAATTGGCAGACTTTCGACATGTGATTTTGATTACTGTAAGACTGGCATTTAGGGTAACATTGCCATGATAATCCATTTCGCTGAAATTGGCAAGATTTAGTATGTGATTTAGTATGTGCGTAGACGTTATTATTTGCGGAAGCCGCCCATGTTATGATACAATTTGCCCAAACCTCTCTTTTATCCAGAAACAATCCCGGGGCAAGCCTTTGAAAACCGGTGGATGGGAAAATATACATTTGGGAAATATATATTTGATTTAAAAACGGCATATTAAAAACGGCATATTGACAATTACCATCCCTTTCAATACATTTATCGCGTTGCTTCCCGGCGCTTCCCGGCGTCAACAATTAACTAAAATATAACTTTTGCGGCTTAAAATTTAATTTTTCGAACGCGAAAGTCATATAATTATTATGGTTGATCTTCTATCGGCAGTGTTTATGGTGATTGTGCTGATAATTTCGATAATGATCCACGAGATCGCGCATGGCGCCGCGGCCGCGGCGCAGGGTGATTTGACCGCCAAATACGCCGGCCGTCTGTCGCTGAACCCCTTGAAGCATTTGGACCCGATCGGTTCGTTCATTTTGCCCTTGATCCTCTACCTGATCTCGCAAGGAGCGTTTGTCTTCGGTTATGCCAAGCCGGTACCGATCAACCCTTATAATTTCCGTGATCGTAAATACGGCGAAGCTAAAGTTGCCGTCGCCGGCGCCGCCGCTAATATCGCCCTGGCGGCCGTCTTCGGATTATTGTTGCGGTTTTGGCCGGCGGTTTCCAATCCGGTTAGCGCGGGATTTTACGCGCTTTGTCAGGTGGTTGTGGTTGTTAATCTTGTATTGGCGGTTTTTAACCTTATTCCGATCCCGCCGCTCGACGGTTCCCGTATTTTGTTCACCTTTCTGCCGAAATCCCAGGAAGATTTCAAAATATTTCTGCAGAAATACGGTTTCTGGATTTTACTGCTGATAATTTATTTTTTTTCGGGCATCATTAGCCCCATTATTGAATTTTTATACCGTCTGATCGTGGGCGCGCCGCTGGTTTAGTATTTTTTTGCTTTCAGGGAAAATTGACTTTTATTCCCGATTATGGTATTTATTTAAATGTTTGAGTCAACGGCTCATCAAGTTTTTATTTTGCGTTTTCTCATCAACTCGTTATTCATTAACTCATCGATTATTTATGGCAACCATCCATCAACTGATCAAACACAAGAGGCCAAAGCGCGCCCATAAGACAAAGGCGCCGGCTTTGGCTTTCGGATTCAACACGTTAAAGAACCGTCCGCGCGATTACAAATCGCCTTTAAAACGGGGCATTTGCACGAAAGTTTTTACCGCGACTCCCAAGAAACCTAATTCGGCTTTGCGTAAGGTTGCCCGCGTGAAATTGACCAACGGTATGGAAGTTACCGCGTATATTCCGGGTGAAGGCCATAAATTGCAGGAGCACTCAATCGTCCTGATTCGCGGCGGCCGCGTTAAGGATCTGCCCGGCGTGCGCTATCATATCGTGAGAGGCAAGCTCGACTGCGCCGGAGTGGAAAAGCGCCGGCAGGAACGCTCTAAATACGGCGTAAAGAAACCCAAATAAAATACCGAATCACGATTTAAGATGTATGATTTAAGATCAAATGCGGATTCCGTATTCCGATCATAAATCATGATTCGTAAATCATAAATCAAAGAATTTACTATGGCAGGCAAGAAAAATATCAAAAAAGAGGTTGCCCCGGATCCGGTTTACAACAGCGTGGTCGTGGCTCAAGTGATCAATCATATAATGAAGAAGGGCAAGAAGAACACCGCTAAAAAGATCGTGTATGGCGCCCTCGACATTATGAAGGAAAAGACCGGCAAAGATCCGATCGAGGTTTTCGACTTGGCTTTGAATAACGCCCGTCCTTTGCTGGAAGTTAAATCCCAGCGCATCGGCGGCGCGACTTACCAGGTGCCGAAACCTGTGGGTAAAGAAAGGGGAGTGGCTCTCGCGGTCCGCTGGCTTCTTGAATCGGCCCGTAAAAAGAAGGGCAGTCCGATGAAGGATAAGCTTGCCGAAGAGCTGATAAGCGCGGCTAACAATACCGGCGTTGCGGTGAAGAAAAAAGAAGATACTCACCGAATGGCCGAAGCAAATCGGGCGTTCGCACACTTCAAATTCTAGTTTTATCAATTTGGAAAAGAACTTAAAATGCTAAAGGTGTGCCAAACCCTTTGGCATTTTAATTTATTAATCCGGCGGAATGCCCCGAGGCTCCGCGGCGGGGATGAATACCAGTCCGCAGGGTGGCGGCCGCGCCGCGGAGGATTAATAAACTTTTCCGCGGGAATGCCGCACCGCCTTGGACGCGCGATAATCTATTGAATCAATCCAAACAACTAACTTATAAATTCTATTTAATTTTCAATGCCAATTTTTAAACATTTTGTTTAAAAATTGAAGACTGAAAATTAAAAATTAACTTATGGCCCGTACCGCTCCCATTGAAAAATACCGCAATTTCGGCGTTATCGCCCATATTGATGCCGGCAAGACTACCACTTCCGAGCGCATTTTGTTTTACACCGGCTTGTCCCATAAGATCGGCGAAGTGCACGAAGGCGCGGCGATAATGGACTGGATGGAACAGGAGCGGGAACGCGGAATCACGATCACTTCGGCGGCGACCACCTGTTTCTGGTCTCCGGGCGAATATTTGACCAAGCAGAAAACCAACGAACACCGTTTCAATATTATTGATACCCCCGGACACATTGACTTTACCGCCGAGGTTCAGCGCGCGCTGCGTGTTTTGGATGGTGCGGTGGTGGTATTCGATGGCGTTGCCGGCGTGCAACCCCAGTCCGAAACCGTTTGGCGCCAAGCCGACAAATATTCCGTGCCCCGTATTTGTTTCATCAACAAAATGGACCGTACCGGCGCCAGTTTTGAGCGCAGCCTGCAATCCATCTGGAAGAAATTGAACAAAAACGCGATCGCGATCAATATTCCAATCGGCGAAGAAGCCGCGCTGGATGGGGTGGTGGATCTGATAAAAATGAAAGCCTTGCGCTTTAAGGGCGATAACGGCCAGGACGTGGTTGAAGAGGAAATTCCGGTCGATATGGCCGACATGGCCAAAGATTGGCGCAATAAAATGGTGGAAAAGATCGTTGCCGAAGACGAAATCTTGATGAATAAGTATCTCGGCGGCGAGGAAATTTCCGTCGACGAGTTGCGCGCGACTTTGCGGGCGGCTACGATTAAGGGAGCGATCATTCCGGTACTCTATGGTTCTTCTTTGAAAAATACCGGCGTGCAGCCGATGCTCGACGCGGTTTGCTATTATCTGCCCAGCCCATTGGATGTGCCGCCGGTAAAAGGCACCGATCCGCGCACCAATACCGAAGTTGAGCGTCATCCTGACGACAATGAGCCGTTTACGGCGCTGGCGTTCAAAATCGCGGCCGATCCTTATGTGGGAACTTTAACATTCTTCCGCGCTTATTCGGGCACCTTGAAAAAAGGCTCTTATCTTTTAAATACGACTACCGGCGAAAAGGAGCGCATCGGCCGCATTTTGCGCATGTACGCTAACGACCGCAAGGAGATCGATGAAGTTCTTGCCGGCGATATTGCCGCTACTGTCGGTTTAAAAAATACGACTACCGGCCATACTCTTTGCGATGAAAATGCGCCCATTGTCCTGGAAAAGATTACTTTCCCGGAACCGGTTATTTCGATTCGCATCGAACCCAAGACCAAAGCGGACCAGGAAAAGATGGGCTTCGCGCTAAAGAAGCTGTCCGATGAGGATCCGACTTTCCGCGTGGAAACTGATGAAGAAACCAACGAGATAATCATCCGCGGCATGGGCGAACTCCATTTGGATATCATTGTTGACCGCATGAAGCGTGAATTCAAGGTGGAAGCCAACGTTGGCCGGCCGCAGGTGGCTTACAAAGAAACTATCAAGGGTAGCTCCGAAGCTCAAGGTAAATTCGTCAAACAGTCCGGCGGCCGCGGCCAATACGGGGATGTTTGGATCCGTTTGGAACCCAAGGGGCGGGGAGAGGGATTCGAATTTGTCGATGAGATCAAGGGCGGCGTGGTTCCCAAGGAATTCATTAAACCGGCGGCCAAAGGCATCGAAGAGGCAATGGCCAAAGGTGTTATCGCCGGGTATCCCATGGTCGACATGAAAGCGACCATGTACGACGGCTCGTTCCACGATGTCGATTCTTCGGAAATGGCGTTTAAGATCGCTGGTTCGATGGCATTGCAGTCGGCGGCCCGCAAAGCTAATCCGATTTTGCTGGAACCGATCATGAAACTGGAGATCACTATTCCGCAAGAATTTTTCGGTGATGTTATCGGCGACATTTCTTCGCGCCGCGGTCGCATCGAAAATACCGAAGACCAGATGGAATCAAAAATTATCAACGCGAAAGTTCCTTTAGCCGAAATGTTCGGCTATGCCACGAATCTGCGTTCATTGACGCAGGGACGTGGCACTTTCACAATGGAATTCGACCATTACGAAGAGGTTCCGGGTAATGTCGCGGCCGAGATCATTGAAGGCAAGCGCAAGTAAAAAGCTTGGCGCCGGCTTTAATTTGACATTTGGTTGAAAATGAGTAATATAGAATTGTCGCGTTATTTTGCGCTTTTTAATTCGTCTATTTTTTAAACCAAAAAATTTAAATCAAAAACCTATGGCAGAAAAAGAAAAATTTGTCAGAGACAAAACGCACTTAAACATTGGCACCATTGGCCACGTTGACCATGGTAAGACCACGACCAGCGCGGCAATCCTGCACGCGTTGCACTTAAAGGATCCGAAAGTGGTTGAGAAAACGATGGACCAGATTGATTCCGCTCCGGAAGAAAAGCAGCGCGGCGTGACGATCAATATCGCGCATTTGGAATACGAAACCGCCAAAAGGCATTATGCTCACATTGACTGCCCGGGACATGCCGACTACATTAAAAATATGATCACCGGCGCGGCGCAAATGGATGGCGGTATCTTGGTGGTTTCCGCCGCTGATGGCGCGATGCCCCAGACTCGCGAACACATTTTGCTGGCCTATCAGGTAGGACTTCCGGCAATGGTGGTATTCCTGAATAAATGCGATATGGTAGACGATCCGGAAATGATCGATTTGGTTGAGTCCGAGGTTCGCGAACTTCTCAAGAAATATCATTTCCCCGGCGACGAAATTCCTTTTGTCCGCGGTTCCGCCCTTAAAGCGCTGGAAGCGACCTCTGTTGATGATCCCAATGTCAAAGCCATTCTCGAACTTTTGGACAAAGTTGACGAATACATTCCCGAACCGGTTCGCGAAACGGAAAAGCCGTTCCTAATGGCTGTGGAAGATGTCTTTTCGATCGCTGGCCGCGGCACCGTTGCCACCGGTAGAATTGAAAGAGGTATCATTAAGGCCAATGAAGAGGTTGAATTGGTGGGTATCAAGCCGACGACTAAAACCACCGCGGTTTCGATTGAAATGTTCCAGAAGATCTTGGATGAAGGCCGTGCCGGCGATAATGTCGGTATTTTATTGCGCGGCCTGAAAAAGGAAGACGTGGAGCGCGGTCAAGTATTGGCCAAACCCGGTTCGATCACTCCCCATACCGAATTTACCGCCGAAGTATATATCCTGACTAAGGAAGAAGGCGGTCGCCATACTCCGTTCTTTACCGGATACAAGCCGCAATTTTATGTTCGCACTTGCGACATTACCGGCGAAGTGACTCTGAATCCCGGAGTGGAAATGGTTATGCCTGGCGATACGGTGACCTTTAATGTCAAATTGATTAATCCGATCGCGTTGGAGGAAAAGTCCAAGTTTGCTATTCGCGAGGGTGGCAAGACTGTGGGCGCGGGAGTCGTGACCAAGATCGTAAAATAACAAATAACACTTATAAAATTCCAAAGCACCATAAGGGTCTGCGGTTCAATTACCACTAAAGTGAAGCTAATTGAGTCGCAGATCCGCAAAATGGAAATTAAAAAGGAATTCGAAGGGTAAATGGCAGCAACAACGAAAAAGGCAAATAAGGATGCTAAAGCGGAGGCCAAGCCTAAATTGCGGATCAAGCTTAGGGCATACGATCACAAAGTAATCGATAACTGCACCAAGCAGATCATCGAAACGATTTATCGTTACGGTGCCGAAGTTCTCGGGCCGATACCTTTGCCGATCGAGATTCACAAGTATACGGTGAACCGTTCCACATTCGTCCACAAAGACGCGCGCGAACAGTTCGAAATCCGTGTTCACAAGCGGTTGCTTGATATTGTGAATCCCAGTCCGAAAGTGATTGATTCTTTGCGCAATTTAACATTGCCGGCCGGGGTGGATATCGAGATAAAGATGTAGATCTTGGCGTAGATCCCTCATAATTGGTGCAGGGGTTTACAAATATGTAAGTTTGGCTTATAATAAAAAAGCATTTATTGAGCGCCCAAAGCGTTGCGGAGGGCGGTTCAACGAAGATGCCTCGTGGCGTAAGCCTGGGGGAGATTCATTATTATTGTTGAATAGTCATGGCGGAGACCGGGCTATGCCCGGTTTTCTTAATGGTAAGGCGATTTAACCTTACTGAATATTGTCTCAAGCTCGTCGAGGACGATATGCGAAATATAAAAATCGAAGCTTAAGGGCGCGCTTTTGACCCGAATATGAAATTCATTCTAGGAAAAAAAATCGGCATGTCCGAAATATTCGCTACGGACGGTAAAAAAACTCCCGTCACCCTGATTGAGGCTGGTCCCTGTCAAGTAACGCAAGTAAAGACCAAAGAAAACGATGGCTATACCGCGGTGCAGTTGGGTTACGAGTCCATTGACTCCAAAAAAGTTAAAAAAAGCCAAGCCAAAAAGCCTTTCAAATCGATAAAAGAATACCGCCTGACTCAAAAAGATGCCGCGGCGAATTTAGGCGACAAAATCGATGTTACTATCTTTAAGGAAGGCGATGTTGTGAAAGTCGCCGGCACCTCTAAAGGTAAGGGATTCCAAGGCGCGGTTAAGCGTCATGGATTCGCCGGCCGCAAGTCATGTACGCATGGCCAGAAGCATGAACTTCGCAATGTCGGTTCCGTGGGTATGGGGGGTGCGTCGATCCGCAAGGGCCGTCGCATGCCGGGCCGTATGGGTGCCGATCGGGTTACCGTTAAAAATTTGAAGGTTGTGAAAATCGATGCCCAAAACAATATTTTAGCGATCCGGGGAGCGGTTCCGGGAAGAAAAGGCACGTTGATTGAAATCCGCGGTGAATAATCAATTCTAGGATACCAAGACTATGTTGGCCAAAACTTACAATATGAAAGGCGAAGTCGCCGGGCAGATTGAATTGCCCAAAGACTTATTCGAGGTTAAAGTTAACCCGGATTTGGTTTATCAGGTTGCGGTTACCCAAATGGCGAATCGCCGGCAGGGGAATGCCAATTCCAAAGGAAGAGGGGAGGTAAGCGGCGGCGGCAAAAAGCCTTGGCGGCAAAAGGGTACCGGCCGGGCGCGCCACGCGTCGAACCGGTCGCCGATATGGCGCCACGGCGGCGTGGTTTTTGGTCCGAAAAGCGAGAAGGTCTATGGCGGCAAAATCAATAAAAAGATGCGCCGTAAGGCCTTGGCGATGCTTTTATCGGCCAAAATGGCGGATAATATGCTGATCATGATGGATGATTTATCGGTTAGCCAGCCAAAGACCCGGGAAATGGTAAATATTCTTGCCAGCATTAAAAAGAATGTTGAAAATTTCAAAAAGGGGCGTGTCCTGATCGCGTTGCCCGGTTACGAAAAAAATCTGATCTTGGCCAGCCGCAACTTAGAAGATGTGCGAACTATTGAAGCGGCCAAGCTGAATGTTCTAGATCTGCTGAATTCGAAATATCTTCTGATGCCGGTGAAGGCGATTGACAGCATCTCACGCTTGAATACCGAGGACTCGCAAAAGGCCGCCAAGCCCGTGAAAACCGCTAAATCTAAATAGATATGGCAATCAATATTTTCAAAAAAGACGAAAAGGCCGCCGCGAAAAATCAGGCTGAGGCCGCATCCGATTCCAAGAAAGCGAAGAAAGCCCTTGCCCCGGCGGAAAAAAGCACGGGCAGGGTTGGCTTGACTGCCGCCGCGGCGAGAATTTTGCGCGGCGCTCACATTACCGAAAAAGCGGCGCGTTTGGCGGATGCCAATAAATATGTTTTCAAAGTCGCGCCCGGTGTCAATAAGACCGAGATTGCCAAGGCTGTCGAAGGAAGCTACAAGGTTAAGGTTACCGGAGTGAATATTGTGAATATCCCTGAAAAAAGTCGCCGCCGCGGCCGCGGCATATCAGTGAAACCCGGTTATCGCAAAGCGATTGTTTCAATCAAAAAAGGGCAAACCATTGAAGTCCTGCCTAAATAACCAATATGAAAACCCAATTATCCCAAAAAAGGCCGGAAAAGCATTTGCTCAGACCCCTGAAAAGCAAAGCCGGAAGAAACTTCTCGGGCGTGATTACGGTGCGCCATCGCGGCGCGGGTGTTAAGAAGATGTACCGCGTGGTTGATTTCGGCCAGGAAAAATTAGGGATTAAGGGCAATATCGTGGCCTTCGAGTACGACCCGAACCGGACTGCATATCTGGCGTTGGTGGAATACGAAGGCGGCGAAAAACGCTATATTTTGGCAGCCAACAATTTGAATGTCGGCGACGAAATTTTGTGCGCCGCGGATGCTCCGGTAAAAACCGGCAACCGCGTAATGCTCAGAAATGTCCCGGTAGGTACCGAAATTTTCAATATTGAATTGGAGGTCGGCAAGGGCGGCAGAATGGTTCGCTCGGCCGGAGGCATGGCTACGGTTATGGCCATCGACGGTGATTTCGTGCATTTACGGATGCCTTCCAAAGAAATTCGCAAGGTTTACGCGACTTGTTTTGCCAGTATCGGCCAAGTTTCCCATCCCGAATATCGTTTTGAAAATTTTGGTAAAGCGGGCGCTAAGAGGCATAAGGGCTGGAGGCCGACAGTGCGCGGGTCCGCAATGAATCCGCCGGATCATCCGCATGGCGGCGGTGAAGGCCGCACCGGTATTGGCTTGAGGAAAGCCAAAACTCCGTGGGGCAAGCCGGCGATGGGTGTCAAAACGCGCAATCCCCGAAAGTGGACCAACAAATTGATCGTAAAGCGCCGAAATAAAAAATAAACCATTAACTGTTAACTATTAACAAAAAAAGATTTCGTCAAAAGTTAATAGTTGAAAGTTGAATTTAAATTATGGCAAGAAGTCTGAAAAAAGGTCCTTTTGTGGACGAAAATTTGATCGAAAAGGTCAAGAAAGGCGGTAATACCGTTATTAAAACCTGGTCGCGCCGCAGCACCATTATTCCGGATATGATCGGTTTGACCTTTGCTGTCCATAATGGCAAGGAATTTATTACGGTCAAACCCAATGAAGAAATGGTGGGGCATAAACTGGGAGAATTTTCCCCGACGACCAAGTTCCATCGCCACGGAGGCAAGATGCAAAAGGAATTGGAGGCCAAAGCTGCCGCGGCTGCTCCCGCTGCCAGTGCGAAAAAATAATTAATCGATTTGTATGGCAATCACGGCAAAATTACAAAATTTGAAGATCACGGCCCGGAAAGTTCGTTTGGTGGCCGACCTTGTACGCAACAAATCGGTCAGTGAAGCCGAGGCGATTTTAAGATTTACTCCGAAAAAGGCCAGTCTTCCGATGTTAAAACTTCTGCGTTCCGCAATGGCGACTGTGAAAAATACGTATAAAGCGGATCCGGTCGATTATTATGTGGCCAAATTATTAGTTAACGACGGCCCGATGTCGGAACGTGTGTTTCCGAGATCCCGCGGTCGTGCCGATAAAATTGCCAAACGCACTTCCCATATAACGTTGGTGCTGGAAACGAAAGCCGCCGGAAAGATCAAAGAAGAAATTCCCGCTAAAAAAACTGCCGTGAAGACGGTTGCGCCAGCGGTGGCCAAAAAGGCTAAATAACGAATTTGGGCAGAGATTGATAACTCATCTAAAACAATATAAACTCGATTATTCATAAACTATTTCCATGGCACACAAGGTTCACCCTAAATCATTCAGAATAAAAGATAGCTCGGGCTGGTATTCGCGCGGCTATTACGAAAAAAGATTTCCTGAATTGTTGGAAGAGGATTTTCGTATCCGCGAATTCCTGCACAAGCGTTTGGCGGGTATCGGTATTGAAGAGGTGCAAATCGAGCGGTTTCCCGGAAAGATGAGCGTCGTGATTTCTTGCGTGCGGCCCGGTTTGATTATCGGGCGCCAAGGGCAGGGGATTGAAGAGCTGCGCAAGAAGCTGGAAAAATTGATTAGCCGGTCGCGGTCCGAAAGCAATAACAAGAAAAAGGGTATTGATTTGCGGGTCGAGATCCGCGAAATAACCAATCCTTGGGCATCAGCGGCGTATATCGGCCAAAATATCGCGGCCCAGATCGAAAAGCGCATGCCCTACTTGAAAGTTCTAAAACAATCAATCGAAAAAGCGATGGGATCCAAGGATGTGCAGGGGATCCGTATTCAAGTGGCGGGAAGATTGAATGGCGTGGAGATCGCGCGCACCGCATGGCTAAGCAAAGGCAGGATGCCGCGCCAGACCATTCGGGCGGATATCGACTACGCTTTGAATGAAGCGCACTGCACTTACGGCGTGATCGGGATCAAGGTCTGGATATTCAAAGGCGAAAAAATATAAAATAACTATTGACCCCAACTGTTAACCATTAACGAATCCTAATTTCGTTAAAAATCAAAAGTTAATAGTTGAAAGTTGAATTTACGAGTATGTTGATGCCAAAAAAAGTAAAGCACCGGAAATGGCAGAAAGGCCGGCGCCGGGGAATAGGGCTTTCGTATCGCGGAGCCGAACTGAATTACGGTAATTTCGGTTTGAAAGCGATGGAAGAAAAATGGATTTCCTCCCGCCAGATTGAAGCCGGACGCCGCGCGATATTAAGATATTTGAAGAAAGGCGGCAAATTGTGGATCCGCATTTTTCCGGACAAGCCCGTGACCAGTAAAGGCGAAGAAGTGCCGCTGGGCGGCGGAAAGGGCGGCGTGGATCATTATGTGTTTGTGGTCAAGCCGGGCCGGATAATGTTTGAATTGGACGGTGTTAAAGAGGATTTGGCCCGCGAGGCCCTTGAAAAGGCCGGAGATAAAATGCCGATCAAGACAAAATTCGTGAAAAAGGAATTGTAGTAAACTTTTTTAAAGCTTGATTTCCCGCCTCGGCGGGTAAATATAAATTCATGAAAACCTCGGAACTGCGTCAAAAAAATACCGACGAATTGAAAAAACTCCTGGCCGAAAGCATTGGCAAGCTTGCTGAAATGAAATTCGACCTTGAGGGCGGAAAGGTAAAAAATCTGAAAGCTATCCGCCAGACGCGGCGCGATATCGCACGCATTAACACTTTACTGCGCGAGTCCGAGATCAATAAATAGGTTGTATAAATATGAAACATCAATTAACCGGAAAAGTCGTATCCGACAAAATGGAAAAAACCGTTGTGGTGCTGGTAAACCGGATGAAAGAACATCCCAAATACCATAAGCGCTACAAGGTTAGCAAAAAATACAAAGCCCACGACGCGAACAAGGAATATCATGAAGGCGATACGGTCGTTATCGAAGAATGCCGGCCGCTGTCGCACGACAAGCGCTTCAAAGTGGTAAAAAAACTATCCTCGGCCGTCGCCAAAGATATGCCGTCCTTGGACGAGCAAAAGTAGGCCGTTGCAATTTGTTATTTTTTGTGGTATATATATTGTGTTTTGTTTTCGACATATAAATTGCCGGATGAGGCGTTTCCAATAGAAATATGATTCAACTTCGAACAATGCTAAAAGTCGCGGATAACACGGGCGCCAAGATCGTCCAGACTTTTCATGTGGCTGGCGGTACCGACAGGAGATACGCGGCGGTGGGGGATGTGGTGATGGCGGCCGTCAAAGAAGCCGAACCCCGGAAGATGGTAAAAAAACATGAGAAAGTGAGGGTGGTTATTATTCGGCAAAGAAAGGAATACAAGCGCGCCGACGGCACGTACGTGCGGTTTGACGATAATGCTTGCGTAGTGTTGGAAGGCAAAACCATGGAGCCCAAGGGGGGCCGCATTTTTGGACCGGTCGCCAAAGAGCTCAAGGAAAAAGGTTATGATAAAATCGCGGCATTGGCCGAAGAATTGGTCTAATATTGGAATATGAAAATCATCAAAGGCGATAATGTACTTGTAATTTCCGGAAAGGACCGGGCCAAAACGGGTAAAGTTTTAAAATCTCTTCCTCGCGAAGGCCGTATCGTGGTTGAAGGCGTGAATATCGCCAAAAAAAGCCAGAAACCCAGAAAACAGGGACAAACCGGCCAGATTATTTCTTTGCCCCGGTCGATCAGCGCGTCCAACGTGAAATTGATTTGCCCCAAATGCGGTAAGGCGGTGCGCGTTGGATATAAAACGATCGCCCAAGGTGATTCCAAAGAACGAAAAGTTGTGCGCGTCTGCAAGAAATGCCTCGCTGAAATCTAGGAAAAGCAAAAGATATGGCACACTTATACGAAAAATACAAAAAAGAGGTTCTGCCGGCATTGATGGGGGAATTTAAATTCGCCAATCAGATGGAAGTGCCGCGGATTGAAAAGGTTGTCGTTAATTGCGGTTTCGGCCGAATGGTTTCGGGTAAAAGCAAAGAGGAGCAAAAAAAGATTCAGGACGCGGTAGTTCGCGATTTAACATCTATTTGCGGCCAGAAGGCGGTCGTGACCAAAGCGCGCCGCTCGATATCCAGTTTCAAATTGCGCGAAGGCCAAAACATTGGCGCCAAAGTTACTTTGCGCCGCAAGCGGATGTGGGATTTTCTCGAACGCGTTATTACGGTAGCCTTGCCCCGTTCGCGCGATTTCCAGGGCATCGATCCCAAGAACATCGATCAAGACGGCAATCTGACTTTCGGGATCAAAGAACATATCGCTTTCCCGGAAATTTCCCCGGAAAAGATCAATTTTATTTTCGGTTTTGAAATAACGGCAGTAACGACCGCGGCCAATCGCGAAGAAGGGATCGCCCTTTTTAAAAAAATGGGTTTCCCGATTCGGACCGAGGAAACTGCCAATGCGAAACACTAATTTTTAATCATGGCTACAAAAGCGCAAATCGCCAAATCAAAAAAAACCCCGAAATTCAAATCGCGAGCAGTCCGCCGATGCTTTAAATGCGGCCGTAAGCATGGCTTTATGAGAAAATTCGGTCTGTGCCGCATTTGCTTCCGCGAAGCCGCCAATAAGGGATTAATACCGGGCGTCACCAAAAGCAGTTGGTAAAAGCCAAGAATCAAAGCTAAAACTATGGACACAGTCGCAAACATGTTAACCGTGATACGTAACGCCGAAGCCGTGCAAAAACCGGCGGTAATGGTGCCGTATTCACACCTTAAGTACGAAGTCGCCAAAATCCTGGAACGCAAAGGATTCGTATTGAACGTGGAGAAAAAGAATAAGAAAGCAAAAAAGAATGATAAGGTGCGGCCGTATCTTGAAATAGTTTTGAAATATACCCAAAATTTGCCTGCGATTTCCGGATTTAAAAAAATTTCCACGCCCGGACAAAGAATATATATTCCCGCGGCGGGCATCCAAAAGGTCAAGCAGGGTCAGGGGATTGCCATCATTTCAACTTCCAAAGGATTAATGACCGGATACGAGGCCAAAAAAGCAAAAGTCGGCGGCGAAATGATGTGCGAAATTTGGTAGATAATCAATATATATGAGCAGAATAGGAAAAAAACCAATTGCAATCCCTGCCGGAGTCGATGTCACTATTGAAGGCGGCAAAGTAAAGATCAAGGGGCCTAAGGGCGAGTTGAACCGCGACTTCGGACCAAACGTCATCATCGTTAAAGAAGGCAACGAAGTGCTGGTATCCGCCAAGGACGAAAGCAAGCAAGCCCGCTCGCTTTGGGGCGCGGTGCGCATGCATATCGCCAATATGATCGATGGCCTGACCAAGGGAACCGAAACCCGGTTGCAGGTGGAAGGTATCGGTTACCGCGCTGCGGTAGATGGCAAAAATCTGGTGTTGAATGTCGGGTTCACTCATCCGGTTATCATTGAAGCGCCTGCCGGAATTACCTATAAAGTTGAAAAAAATATCGTTAGCGTGATGGGTTGCGACAAGGAACTGGTAACCAAGTTGGCGGCTCAAATTCGCCGCGTCCGTCCGCCGGAACCCTACAAAGGGAAAGGGATTCGTTATGTCGGCGAGATTGTGCGCAAGAAGGTGGGCAAGAAAGCCGCCGCCGCCAAGTAGTTTGCGAATCTAGTTAAATAATTCCATGAGCATCAGAACCCAAATCAAACATAAATTGGAACAGAAAGCTAAACGGCAGCGTCGGGTACGGGCAACGATTTCCGGTACCGCGGCCAGACCCCGCTTGTGTGTTTTTCGCTCGAATAGCCATATTTCGGCGCAATTGATTGATGACCAAAAGGGGGTAACCTTGGCGGTTTGCGATGATAAAAAAATAGCCAAAACCAAGATTGAAGCCAAAAAGGGGGAACTGTCCGGCAAGCAGGCGCGTGCGTTCGCGGTTGGCATGGAAATTGCCAATAAGGCTCAGGGGCTGAAAACCAAGCAAATTGTTTTTGACCGCGCCGGCTACCGTTATCATGGAAGGGTAAAGAGTCTTGCCGAGGGGGCGCGCAAAGGAGGCTTGGAATTTTAAGTATTTATCCGAAGGCGGATATTGGAATAAACCTTTGAAACCGATGAGTGATAATTTCTTAGATACTGCGCGAGCACTCTTGTAAAGAGACATCCTTGATACCGCGTTAGCGGCATCCGCTCCGCCAAGGTCGCCAGTCGCGGAGCGAAACACATATTGAAAATATATTTTTGATTTAGACATACTAGAAAAAACAATGGACGCATCACAAGAAACAACTAAACAACAAACCGCGGGTTCGGCCGCTCCGGCGGCAAAACCGGTTGTGGCGGAATCGGGAACCCCCAGAGCGAATCGCGGTTTTTCGCCTTATGGGCAAGATCGGAGAGGCGGCGCGGGAAGGCCCGGTACCGGCAGTCGCTTCGGCGGGGGGCAGCGGCGTGGCGGTTTTGGCAAACGCGACGACCGAGATCGTTCCAAGGACGACATGGATTCCAAGCTTTTGGATTTGTCGCGCGTTTCCCATACTCGGGCCGGCGGCCGGCGTTTGCGTTTCCGCGCGATCGTGATTAGCGGTAATAAGGCGGGGAAAGTTGGCTTGGGCGTAGCGTCCGGTTTGGATGTGGCTCAGGCGGTGGAAAAAGCGACCATCTTGTCCAAGAAAAATATGCTTATCGTCCCCGTGGTCAATGGAACCATTTCTCATGAAACAATTGCCAAAGTTGGTCCGGCTCGGATAATGATCAAGCCCCAGAGAAAGGGACGTGGCCTGATGGCCGGCGGCGTGGTGCGATTGATTTGCCAGCTGGCGGGCATCAAGGATATTTCATCCAAAATGCTGGGTACGACCAAGAACAAACTCAATAACGCGCGTGCCACGATGAAAGCATTTGAATATTTGAAAGAGCAGTCGATCAAAAAGCCGCAAATCACGGTGGTTGAGCCTAAAGTTAGCCAAACCGCTTCGGCAGCAAAGTAAAGCAATATCATGCAGACACATCAAATTAAAATTGGCGCGACCGCCAAGACTAAAAAAAGAGTGGGGCGCGGCGGCAAGCGCGGCACTTTTTCAGGCCACGGCGGCAAAGGACAGACCGCGCGGTCCGGCCGCAATTTTCGGCCGATCATTCGCGAAGTTTTGAAACGCTACCCCAAGTTGCGCGGTTATAAAAATCACCGGGCGAAAGTGAAAGCCGAGGTGGTTGACATCAAGTACCTTGAAGCCGGATTCGAGAACGGCCAGACGGTCAATCCGCGTGCTCTCGCGGCAAAAAATTTGGTTCGCCGCGTTTCGGGCAAATGCCCGCAGGTAAAGATTCTGGGCACGGGCAACATCACCAAAAAATTGAATGTGGTCGGTTGCCAAGTTTCCGCGACCGCCAAGGAAAAGATTGAGAAAGCGGGAGGAAAGATCAAGTAAATACCTAATTTCGAATATCGAATGCCAAAAGGGAATGCGTGCATTTCAATTTGGCATTCAAAATTTGATATTTGAGATTTTCGGCAATGTGGTACCAAACAATAGCCCAAACCTTCAAGATTAAGGATCTGCGTAATAAGATCCTGTTTGTACTTGGCATGTTCGTTATTTACCGTTTGATGTGCAATACCCCGATTCCCGGGATTGATTCGGCAAGCCTAAAGAATTTTTTCAATAATTTCCAGATTTTCCAGTTGCTGGGCGCGTTTACCGGCGGCTCGATGGACCGCCTGTCGGTCGCGATGCTTGGCCTTGGGCCTTACATCACGGCCATCATCATCCTGCAACTGTTGACGATGATTTTCCCGTCTTTGGAGCGCTTGTATAAAGAAGAGGGTGAAGCCGGAAGAATGAAGTTCAACCAATACGCGCGCATCGCTACGGTACCGTTGGCCTTATTGCAGGGTTACGCGATGCTGGTGTTGTTCCAGCGCCAAGGGGTGATCGGTTTTGATTCGCCGTTGCAGATGATTGCTTCGCTTTTAACGATCACTGCCGGATCGATGCTGTTGATGTGGATGGGGGAATTGATCACGGAAAAAGGGATTGGTAATGGGGTGTCGTTGCTCATCTTCGCCGGTATTATTGCGGACTTCCCGAAAAATATCCAGCAAATGGTCTCGAGCTATACCGATGCTTCGCAGATTCCCGGTTACGCGGCATTCTTTCTGATGTCAATAGTGATGATCGCGGCGGTGGTTCTGATCAATGAAGCGCGCCGCAATATTCCGGTAACTTACGCCAAGCGCGTAAGAGGCATGAAAACCGTTGGCGGCGCGTCAACTTATTTGCCGCTTAATATTAATCCTGCTGGCGTAATCCCGATCATCTTCGCGCTTTCGATCTTGCTTTTTCCTTCGATGATCGGCAGTTTCTTGCAGGGTCAGCCCGGATGGGTAGGCGCGGCGGCGGCGGCAACCGTCAAGCTGTTTGACAGTAGTGGTGCGTTCTACTTGGTAACCTATTTTATTCTGGTGGTACTGTTCACCTATTTTTACACCGCGGTAACGTTTGATCCTAAGCAGATTTCCACCAATTTGCAAAAGATGGGCGGCTTCATTCCGGGTATTCGTCCCGGTACTCCGACCGCTAACTATTTGTATTATATTCTAAACCGCATTTTGCTCGTGGGTGCGATATTCTTGGGGCTGATCGCCATTATGCCTCAAATTATCGGGTCCCTGACCGAGGTGCAGGTGTTCTCTTTCCTGGTCGGTGGTACTTCACTGCTGATCGCTGTCAGTGTCGTTCTTGAGACTATGCGCCAGATCAAGGCGCAGCTTCAAATGCGCGAATATGAAACTTTTTAATACCGGTCCTGCCGATTCGGCTTCTGTCACATTGAAAAACATTAACGGCAATCACATCCAAAAAGTAATTTTACTTTTCGGGCCTCCGGGCGCGGGCAAAGGTACGCAGTCGGAATTACTGGCTTCGAAATTTTATTTTTACAATCTGGATACGAGCCGCGTACTTGAAGAAAAGTTCAAAAATGCCAAGCCGGGAGAAATGGTTGAACTGGGCGGCTTGCGATTTTCCGTTGAGGAAGAAGCGGCCAAGCGCCGCAAAGGCGTCTTATGCTCGGTTGAATTTACGGCGTCGCTGATGAACAAACGGATCAATGAAATTCACAGTTTGGGAAAATCACTCATTCTGTCCGGATCGCCCCGTTCGATGCCGGAAGCCGAGATTGAGATTCCGCTTTTGGAAGAGCTTTATGGCAAGGAAAATATCAGTATTTTCTTCCTTAATTTGCCCGAGGAGCAAACGATTTTCCGCAATTCCAATCGCCGTATCTGTGAATTGATGCGCCATTCGATACTCTATATTCCTGAAAATGCCAATCTGAAACGCTGCCCATTGGACGGTTCGCGCTTGATGCACCGGGATCTGGACAACGTGGAAACCATCAAGTTGCGTCTGGAAGAATACGAGCAAACCACCGCGCCGCTGGAAAAGTTCTATCGCGATAACGGATTCAACATCATAAAAATTGACGCCAATCAATACGTTGAAAACGTGTTTAGCGAAATCCTTGCGGCACTGGGGCCAAGTTTCAAAGTTTACGAAATCTAGGAACTCGCACCGCCCCCGCTTCTGCGGGGGCAGTTTTCTAAACACGAAAGTTTTAAACATGATTATTCTTAAAACACCCGAAGAGATCGAAATAATGGCCGAAGGCGGCCGGATTTTGGCGTCCATTCTCAAGGAAATGGAAACGGCCACGGTTCCGGGCGCGACCACCAAAGAAATTGACGCCTTGGCCGCTAAACTTATTTCTAAGTGTGGCGCCAAGCCCTCGTTTTTGGGTGAGGGCGGTTTTCCGGCGGTAAGTTGCATTTCAATCAATGAAGAAGTGGTTCACGGCGTTCCGTCAGCCCGAAGAGTGGTCAGGGACGGCGATTTGGTAAGTCTCGATATCGGCATGGTCTATAAAGGATTTCATACCGACATGGCTTCTACTGTTGCGGTTGGCAATGTTCCGCCCGAAATGCGTCGCTTGATGAAAGTCGCCAAAAAAGCACTCAAATACGGGATTAAAAAAGCCCGGGCGGGAAATACTTTTGGCGATGTGGGCGAAACCATTGAACGCTACGTTGAAAGTCAAGGATTTCATGTGGTGCGTAATCTGTGCGGCCATGGCATCGGTCGTAGCCTGCACGAGGATCCGCCAATCTTCAATTATGGACGCCGGCATCGGGGACCGGTCATTAAAGCGGGGATGGTCTTCTGTATCGAGCCGATGATCACCGCCGGCAATGTCGAGATCTGTCTGGCCGCCAACAAGCAAACTTATAAGATCAAGGATGGCAGCTGGGCCGCGCATAGCGAACATACCCTGGCAGTATTAGCCGATGGTTGTCATATTTTAACCAAGGCGCCTGAAGAATCGGAACCGGACGATAATGGTGAATAAACTGCCTCGAGACTGACTGCCGGGTGGTTTTCGTGCTTGAACCGATAAGCTCCGAGGTAGTCTGGCAGTTAAATAAAATAAACAAATAAAAGCTTTGCGCTTTGTGCTTTTTGTTCGGTTTGTCAATTTATGATAAATTAAAGAAATGCAAAACGAAAATTTCGACTCCGCTATTGACCGGATGACGACGGTATCCGCAAAGCCAAACAACTCGCCGAAAGAATCTAAAAAATCGGTAAAGAGTAGTTCGGATGGATTCAAGGGCGCGAAAAACCGCGCCCGCGGCCACAGCTTCAATAACGCCGATAATAACGGCAAAAACATTCGCCGGCAATATATTCAACCTGCCGGACGCTTTCAAGTGCCGCCGAAAAGCCAGGATATTTTTTTGTCCGTGGTGGTACCGGCGTATAATGAAGAAGACCGCCTGCCCAAAACCTTGGAGATCTTGGATAATTATCTCAAAAAACAACCCTATGTTTATGAGATAATTGTGGTAAACGACGGATCCAAGGATGGTACCGGGCGCGCCGTTGAAGCCCTGATCGGCAAAGTGGCTAAATTAAAACTTCTCGATAACCACGTAAACCACGGCAAAGGTTATGTGGTGCGTCAAGGGTTGCTAGCGGCCAAAGGGCAGGTTCGTCTTTTTACCGATTCCGATAATTCCACTCCCATCGAGGAAGTTGAAAAACTTTTGCCGTTTTTTAAGGAAGGATATGATGTGGTTATCGGTTCCCGCCATGCTCCGGGAGCGAAACTTGAGCCGGCCCAGCCGCCGATCCGCCGGTTTTTGGGTTGGGGATGGCGTATGTTGGCCAATATCGTAGTCGGGACATGGGCGATAAAAGATACTCAATGCGGTTTCAAGGCAATGTCTGCCAAAGCCGCTGCCGTAATTCTACCCAAATGCCGCATTGATCGCTTTGCGTTCGACCCGGAAATTTTAATATTGGCCAAGGCTAAGGGATTCCGCGTAAAAGAAGTCGGGATAACTTGGAAGAACGATACGCGCAGTACCGTCAAGGCGGGTTCGATGGTTAAAATGTTCAAAGACCTTTTACGTATCCGCGCCAATCAGATGAAGGGGTTGTATCGTTAGATTCGACAAATAAACTACCGCGCGCCCAAGGCGCCCCGCTAGTTTGATTCCCCGCCATTCATCCCCGGAGCAAGGCCCCGTGGGATTCCGGCGGGGAAATAAACTACCGCGCGCCCAAGGCGCCCCGCTAGTTTGATTCCCCGCCATTCATCCCCGGAGCAAGGCCCCGTGGGATTCCGGCGGGTAATAAAATAATATGGAAAATTCCAAAGATCTATTGAATGGCAAATGCCACTCGTCTCAACTGCGCTACGACGAAGTGTCGCGGGATTGGGTGGTGATCTCGCCCGGCCGCGGCAAACGGCCGGAAGCTTTCAAGCGGGAGCGGATACATTCCGACATGCTTCCTAAGGATTGTTCTTTTTGCAACCTTGATAGCCGGTCAAAGCCGGTTTTGGTAATGTCCAAAGGGGAAAAGATTAGCGATGGCACTCTTCCCGCGGATTGGAGTTTAGCGGTTATCCCCAATAAATATCCGGCATTTTGCCCGCCCGCGAGTTCCCGTTTGCGCAGGGTCCACGTGGGCCCGGTTTACCATTTTATGGACGCGGCCGGCTTTTGTGAGGTGGTGATCACCCGCGATCACGAAAAAAGCATTGCCTTGATGGATATTTCGGCGATCAAAGAAATTATTAATGCCTATCATTTGCGCTATATTGCCTTAAAGGGCAACCGTTTGGTCAAGTATATTTCTATTTTTCATAACCACGGAGTGGAAGCGGGCGCATCCCAGCCGCATCCTCATTCTCAGATCATTACCACGCCGCTGATCGATGTTGATCTGCGCGGGGCGCTGGAAAATTCAAAGAAATACTACCGCCGCGCCAAAAAATGCTTGGGATGCGAGATGATTGCTTGGGAACTTGAAGCCGGAATGCGGATGGTCTGCGAGAATGGTGATTTCATCGCGCTTTGTCCTTTCGCGTCCAAAGTGGCCTTCGAGGTAGTGATCACGCCCAAAAAACATTCACCGTATTTTGAACAGATAACCGAAGACGAAAAAAATAGCCTGGCCGATATATTTTCCCGAGTGATGAAAAAGATTTATAAGGGGTTAAGCGATCCGCCGTATAATTTCTATTTACATACGGCTCCCGCTGACGGTAAGGACTATGATTATTACCACTGGCATTTCACCATCCGGCCCAAGACCGCGACCATGGCCGGGTTTGAAATGGGCGCCCATATGGAAATTTCCACGATTGTTCCCGAAGCCGCGGCCGAATATTTGCGCCAACAATAATTGGAAACAGGATAGGGCTTTCGCGTCATCGCGAAAGTCTTGTTTACCCAGAGATAAATCTTTTAAAAATATAAATTAAATATGAACTATGTTATCGCTAATTGGAAATGCAATCCCGCGACTGTAAAAGACGCCAAAAAGATCCTTGCCGGCTATAAAAAGAGAATAAAGAAGAGTAAAAAAGTTCAGATTGCGATTTGCCCGCCGGCTCACCTTTTTTACTTGGTCAAAGACGGCTTAAGGGGTCTGGCTGCTTTGGGAAGCCAAGATTGTTATTGGGAAAATTGCGGTGCGTTCACGAGCGCCATTTCAGCGGGGCAAATTGCCGATGCAGGCTGCGAATATGTTATTATCGGCCATTCCGAACGCCGAAAATATTTCAATGAATCCAATGAATCAGTGAACAAAAAAACCAAAGCCGCCTTGGCCGCGGGGCTAACGCCGATTGTATGCGTGGGCGAAACGCGCGAGGAGCGTATCGAGGGAAAAATTACGGATATCATCGAAGAACAAATAAAAGAAGGATTGCAAGATATCAATGTAAATACCGCTAAAATAATCATTGCTTACGAACCGGTTTGGGCTATCGGTGTTGGCGAGGCTTGCCGTCCCGAAGAAGCCGCGGTTGTTTCCAAATTCATCGGCAATATTTCCAGTGACAAGATTCCATTGCTTTATGGCGGTAGCGTGAATTCCAAAAACGGCGCGTCTTATCTCGAGGAAGCTGGCTATAACGGCCTGCTCGTCGGCGGCATCTCCTTGGAGCCTGCCGAATTTTCCGCCCTCATCATTTCTGTCGCTAACTTGCAATAATTTTTTACCTTAAAAAATGGCCGGAATCGGGAAGGGTTGATTTAGTGAATCCAAAGGCGCGAATTGCTCCGCGTCTTTTTGTCTTTTTTATTTTCACTTCATTATTATTTTGTTATAATAAACCATAACAAACTGATTTTATCTAATCGTTCCGCCCGCATTGCGAGCATAATGCTTTTTATAAAAAGATGGCAAAAAAAGTAATCGATATTTTTCCTCCGCGTGACAGTGCCGCCAATATTAAAACACCGGCCGCGCCCGCTGAAGAGATAAAAATTCCAGGCATTAAAATTTCCGCTTCGGAACCTCTTTCCCGCCTCGAGCCGGAATCCGCCGCGCCCCAACCGGAAATTATTCCTGGACCTCCGATACAAACGCCGATTGAGCCTGGGCTGCCGCCGCTAAAACCGCGAGTAACTTTTATGGGTCAATCGGAAAGTTCCCGGTTCGATGACGATGATAACGGGAATTCATTGGGCGGCAAAATTAAAGGATGGGCGGTTAAATTGATTTTAGCCGGGGTTGTTGTTGCCGCGATCATGTATGCCATCGATTGGAAAACTGCCCGCGCGATGGTTAAAATCTGGCCGGCGACCAGCGAGCTAAGCGATAAAACGCGAGTAATAGTCGATCCCGCCGCCCAAGGAGTTAATGAAGAAAAGGGAATTATTTCCGGTTTGATACTTACCGTCGAAGACACCATCAGCAACCAATCGGACGTTACCGGTAAAAAAGACACCCAAGGCAAAGCCACGGGAACCGTCAAAATTTTTAATAATTATACGACCGAGCAGCGATTGGTAAAAAATACGCGCTTGGAGGCTGAAAAAAGTAAATTTAATCCGCCGTTGGCCGCCGACGAAACTCCTTGGTTTCGGACCACGCAAGATATAGTATTACCCCCTAAAAGTTCCGCAACCGTAACGGTTATTGCCGATCGACCCGGAGAAAAATACAACATTGAGCCGGCGGCGTTTTCTGTTCCTGGATTGGCGGGAACTCCGCAATATATTTATGTAATCGCCCAATCCTACGAAAAGTTTCAGGGCGGTTCAACCGGTAGTGCGCCTTTGGTAACCCAAGCCGACTTGGATAATGCCAAACAGGCGATCACCGATTTGGCCAAGAGTGAAATGGAAAAGAAATTGCGGTTGCAGGTTCCGGAAGGTTATGAAATGGTCGCGGAAAGCCAAAAGTATGATTTTGGCGCCGCCGATGTGCAAGCAAAATTAGGCGATAGTTTGGGTAAGATTACCAGCCAAATGACTGGAAAAGCGACAGCAGTGGTCTATCGGAAATCTGACCTTGACAATATGGGTAAAGATTTTATTCTAAGTAAGGTGCCTCAGGGTTCGGTGGCCTATCAACCTAAACTGGAAGTCAGTTCGGCCTATGAAGGGCTGGATCCCGTGACCGGCAATGCTTTTCTGGAATTGTCAGCCCGGGTTCCGGTATATCCCGGGTTGGAAGACAACGAGCTCAAAAAAGGATTGTCGGAGAGGAGCGGCCAGGAAGCCAAAATGTTTCTTGAGAAACAAGGTATGAAGGTTGAAATCAAATTTACCCCGATTTGGCGGAATTCAATACCGCGTGACCTGGATCGGATCGAAGTTCAAACCATCATCGAATAAAAACGATTTGGAGCGGCATAAATCAAGCAAAATGCCGGTCGGGATATTTGACTTAATTTAGATTATTTGATATACTTTTTAATTGTTTCATGTCAAACCAAAAAATACTGAGATTTCAAGGACAAGTATTTGAATCGTTGCCGGACGCGAATTTTCGCGTCAAGCTTTCTGACGGACGGGAGATCCTTTGCCATCTGGCGGGAAAATTAAAGATGTTCCGGATAAAGATTCTTCCCGGCGACCAGGTTACGGTAGAAATGAGTCCCTACGACGAAACCCGCGGCCGCATTGTGTACCGCGGAAGGTAACATCAGGTAAATAATATGAAAATCAGAGCATCGGTTAGAAAAATATGCAAGGATTGCCAGATCGTCAAGAGGGGCGGCAACATTTACGTTATTTGCAAAAAGAACCCCAAACACAAGCAACGTCAAGGTTAAAATAGTATAGTGTGTACGCGGATGGCTCAAATTTAAACCAAAAAAGATTTGAGTTTAGGTTTTTGTTTTGAGTACAGCGCATAAAGAAATAACTATGCCACGCATTATCGGTGTCAATATTCCCGACAACAAACAAATAGGTATCGCCTTGGGATACATTTACGGTATCGGTTTTTCATCTGCAAAGAAGGTTTTGGCGGAAGCCAAGATTGATGCCAAGATTAAGGCCAAGGACCTAACCCCCGAGCAGATGAAGCAGATTGAAGAAATCATCAAGAAACACTATCGCGTTGAAGGCGATCTGAAGCGCGATATCATGATGAATATCAAGCGCCTTAAGGATATTGTGGCTTGGAGAGGTATGCGCCATTCGCGCAATTTGCCGGTTAGAGGCCAGCGCACCCGGACAAATACCCGTACCGTTCGCGGCAATGTCCGCAAGACCGTCGGCTCGGGTCGCAAGCCCGCCGCCAGCCCGACATAAAAATTAAAAATTGAAAAATCAAAAATCAAAATTAAGGAATAATATATAGTTAAAATTTCGCAACGTGAAATTTTAACACCAAAATTTTTCATTTTGATATTTAAACTTTAAATTTACTACGATGGGTAAGAAGCATGTTGCCACTCAAAATAAGGAAGAGCTCCTGAAAGAACGCGATGCCGTTGAGGCTAAAGTAAAAAAGGAGGTCACGGTGAAAGCCACGGCGCGCACCCGCCAGGGAATAGTTTTCATATCTTCTTCGTACAACAATACGATTGTTTCGTTGGCTACCGAAGGCGGAAACGTTTTATGCTGGAAATCTGCCGGCAGCATCGGTTTCAAGGGTACCAAGAAGGGAACTCCGTTCGCGGCTTCAAAAGTCGCCGAAGCGGTAGCCGAAGTGGTAAAAAAGCTCGCCATTGAAAGGGTGCAAGTGATTGTAAAAGGCATCGGGTCCGGCCGCGACTCCGCCGTCAGGTCGTTGGCGGCCCGTGGCGTGGATATCGTTTCTATCAAGGACATGACGCCGGTTCCGCATAACGGATGCCGTCCTCGCAAGACTCGCCGCGTGTAATCGCGCCGGTCTGGTAATGCCGATCAAATTTTTCAAGCAATAAAATGGATACGAATATCAAATGTAAAAAATGCCGGAGAGCCGGCGTAAAATTGTTTCTGAAGGGGGACCGTTGCTACGGACAAAAATGCGCCATTGTTCGTCGTCCGACCGCGCCCGGCAAAAAGGGAAAAAGAAGGACGAAGCAATTATCCGAATACGGCCGCGAGCTGCGCGAAAAGCAAAATCTGAAGATTTGGTACAATTTGCGCGAACAGCAATTCAAGAACTACGCCAAAGCGATTCTGGCCAAGAAGGGGAGTGCCGACAACCTGCCGCTGGAATTGATGAAAAAACTGGAATACCGGCTGGACAATGTGGTTTTCCGCATGGGATTTGCCGGTTCGCGGATTACCGCGCGCCAGTTGGTCAGCCACAACAATTTCTTGGTTAACGGAAAACCGGTGAACCTGCCTTCCCGCCAAATAAAGACCGGGGATACGGTTAGCGTGGCGCCCCGGAAGTTAAAGAACGCTTACTTTACCAAACAGCAGGGAATTATGAAAAATTACAAAGCTCCGGCTTGGTTGGCGGTCAACGCCGAGAAAATGGAAGGAAAGAAGACCGGCGACGTGACAATGGAAGAATTGCAACCCGTAGCGGAAATTGGTTCGGTGTTTGAATTCTATGCCCGCTAAATTGTAAAATCCAATATTTAATCGCTGTTGATTTCCTGGACTATAATATGGCTTCCGCGGCCTAAAGCGTTCGAGGATTTACAGCTAAAACAAACATGATTCCGTTACCATTGACTCCAAAAGTTATCGAAAAGAAAGGCAACCAAGCCCTCATTGAAATCGAGGCTCTTTTCCCGGGGTATGGTGTTACCATCGGCAATGCTTTGCGGCGGGTGATGCTGTCGTCTTTGGAGGGCGCGGCGGTTACCCAGATAAACATCAAGGGCGTGCCCCACGAATTTTCAACGATCGCCGGAGTTATGGAAGATGTGATCACGATCATGATCAATGTGCGTCAGCTTCGCTTTAAGATGACCGGAGATGAGGCGCAAATCTGCGTTTTAAAAGCCAAGGGGGAAAAGGAAATCACTGGCAAGGATCTGGAAGTTCCCAGCCAGCTGGAATTGGTCAATCCCGACCAGCACATCGCCAATCTGACGGCTAAAAGCTCCAAGTTGGAGATGGAGATCAAAGTGGAAAAGGGGACCGGCTACACTTCCAAAGATGCCCGTTCCGCGAAATCCAAACTGGAGATCGGCGTCATCCCGATGGACGCGATGTATGCGCCAATCAAGAAAGTTGGTTTCAGGGTGCAAAATATGCGCGTCGGCGATCGTACCGATTTTGATAAAATAATCTTTGACATCGAAACTGACGGCACCATAACTGCCGAAACCGCATTTTCGCGCGCGTCCGAAATATTGGTAAACCATTTCGCGATGCTGCATAAAGCTTTTGAGGCATAAATTCAAAGAATACAAGATAACATGTATAAGAGAATAAAAGGAAAAAAATTCAGCCGGAAAACCGATCAACGCAAAGCTTTTAAGCGCTCGCTTGCGGTTAATTTGATATTGCAAGAAAAGATCACGACCACTAAAGTTCGCGCTCGCGCGACCGCGACGCTGGTGGAAAAACTAATAACCAAGGCCAAAAAGAATGATTTGGCGGGTAAAAAAGCTCTGGCGGCATTCCTGCCGATGGCAGCGGTTCGCAAGCTTGTTACCGAGATCGCTCCCCGTTTTAAAGATCGCAATGGCGGTTATACTCGCATTGCCAAACTGGGTCCGCGCGTGAAAGATGGCGCGCCGATGGCGATTGTCGAGCTATTGGACCGGCCGGCAGTGATCGCTCCGGCGATTGCCAAAGCCGTAAGGGCCGGGAAGGGGGCGCCCAAGAAGGCGGTCAAAACCCCTAAAGCAAACGTCTAAACAACATGATTACGATAAAAAGAGAAAAGCATACAATTGATGCCTCCGGGATCGTTTTAGGCAAGCTCGCGACACGGGTCGCGGTACTGCTCCGGGGCAAGGATAAGCCTGGCTACGCACCTCATATTGACGCGGGCGATTTTGTAGTGGTCAAAAATTTTAAGGATGTGAAGATCACCGGCGATAAAATGGAAAGCGAAATCAATTATCATTACACGGGCTATATGGGCGGATTGAAAGAAGAAACTTGGAATGACGTTATGGCCAAGGATCCGGCCAAGCTTCTGCGCCACGCGGTATACCGGATGTTGCCGGACAATAAATTGCGCGACAGGATGATTAAGCGCCTGAGCGTCCAGATGTAAACGAAATCATATGGCAAAAACCACGCAAAATTCAAAGCCCGAACCTGCGGTAGCCGCCAAACCGGCAGCCCGTCCGGTCAAGGTTGTCAAAAGCGAAGAGCAACCCGAAACGATTCCTGCAGTGTTGAAAGAGGCCGCTATTGAGGCGGTCGAGAACGATAGCCAGGAAACTGACGCTTCGGGAAAGAAAAAAGCCGATCGGTACTACGAAGCTGTCGGCCGCCGCAAGACTGCGATCGCGCGCGTGCGCCTTTACACTCGCGGCGACAAAAGCTTTACCGTCAACAACAAAGCTTTTGATAAGTATTTCGTTCCCGCTGAATTCAAAAACATTATTGAAGCGCCTCTGGTAAAGATGAACTGCACCGATCGTTTCCGGATTAGTGTTGTGGTTAAAGGCGGCGGCATTATCGCGCAGGCTGATGCCATTCGCCACGGCATTACCCGGGCTCTGGTGCTTTTCAACGCCGATTTTAAAAAGCGTTTGAAGAAATCCGGCTATCTGACCCGCGATCCTCGCATGAAGGAGAGAAAGAAGCCGGGTTTGAAGAAGGCCCGCCGCGCGCCGCAATGGGCGAAGCGGTAGGGATTAAAGGATCCCTTTCGATGGTAAACATACCTTTTGGGTTTTATTTCCCCGCCAGAATACCCGGGGTTTTGCTCCGGGTAGTTTATCCGAAGATAGCCTCTGGGACAAATTCTTGGGAACCGATGGGATGATAACTTCTTAGATACTCCGTAAGGATATATCCTTGATGCAATATTAGCGATATCCGCGCCGTTAAGGCCGTCTTCCGGAGAGGAGGTAAAACAAAATATAAATTTGATAAGGGATTTGCGAATCCGCCAAACAATAGTTTTAGGTAATTTCTGCTGAATAATATTGAAACTAAAAAAACCGTCCCGGCAACCTCGGGACGGTTTTTAGTTTTTAAAATCGGTAATTCCTTGAGATCTTGCCTCAGGATTACTGATTTCGAGGATTCCCAAAGAGGCGCTCCTTTGGCTGATCCGCGGCATTAACGCCCCGCGGTATCGAGACACATTTGGAAAATATATTTTTTACAACCGCCCTGTGCCGCAGCTTTTAAAAACCGATTACAACACTTATGGTATTATTCTATCGGGGTGGATCGGTAAAGTGCTTGGTTGGCGAATATATAAGCTGTCTTGCTGTTGTTGTCCCAAAAAAGCCGTGCGCCTTCCGACGCTTGTTCGTTGCCGGTAATATCGGATATTTTCGCCAGTTCGATTATATTCACCCGGTCGCGGGTGTCGATCTCGGCGGCCCTGATTGTTTGTCCGGCAATGAATATCAAGTGGTTCGGGTTTAGCCAGCGGCAATCGGAGATTTTTTCCGAAAGCCGGATGATAAACTCGTTGTCGCCGGCCCGGGCAGCGGGTTGGTCGATTTTATCGTCCAAGAAAAATACCCAGACTTCGGAATTTGACGTGTATACTACTTTTTTACCGTCGGGCGAAAGTTCCGGATTCGATGTTAAACCGTCGAATATTTTTTTAAAATTAGTTGCCCCGGGAACAAGTACGTAAAGTTCAAATCCTTTTTTAACGAAATAGTAATCGCGAATAACCCATAACTTATAAGTTGCCGCCGGATCAATCTCCATTCTTGCTTCAGAAATCTTTTCAGCTTGTTTTTGCGCGGGTTTTTTATAGATATAGCCGTCCTGTTGCAATTTATAGGTGTTGCCGTCCGTGCTGTCCGTTGCCAAATCCACCGTCGTGGTAGAGATATTCGCGGCCGTATCTGTCGTCAGCCGCGCGATTTTGGCCGGAGTTTTGTCGGTGGCGATGGCATAATCCGCGGTTTTATTATTCGCCCAAATCGACACCTTTAATGTTTGGGAATTATCGATCCACTCCAAGCCGGCCATGGTTGCGTCTTTGACTGAAAAGTCGCCGTCATCGGCCAAACTGGTGGTCATGCCGCTGGCCAGATCGTAAAGCCGCAAATTCCAGCCGTCGGCGGTTCGCTCTTGAATCGCGATTTTAGTCTGGTCTGGGGCGGCTGAAATATCTACGATATTTTCCTCGACGGGCGAAAAAGCCAGTTTTTCCGGAAAAAGCAAAATATTGCGCGCTTCCGTGACTTCCTTTTCTTTCACTTCAAGGTTTTTATTCCAAGGCTTATAGCCGGATTTTTTTACTTCAATATTGTATTTGCGGGGCAACAGATTCTCAACCAAAGATGAACCAAGGAAAAAATCGGTCTGTTCGGAAAGATTGCCGTTGACGTAAACATCGGCTTGCTTCGGATTTACTTTAAGAAATACGCCGCCGGTTTTTACGATCAGTTTAGCCCCGTTGGTGTAGGGGAGATTCAGCCGGTATCCTTGCGCGTAAAGCGCCAGGCTGGGCGCCGCGATAATAAAAAGCAAAACAAAAAAAATGAAGATCGTTTTGCGAACAATGTAATTCATGAGAAATTTTCCCGCCGCGGATAAAACGGACAGGTGCCATTAATTAGAGCTTATAATATTGGCCAAAATTTTCAACCGCGCGATAGCTATTGACATAAACTAAAAATAATCATAAAATAAATAAACTGAAATTACAGGAGGTTTTAATCTTGGAAGAAAAAATAATCGCATCGATCGGCGTTTACGCTGCGATAATTAACAATGAAGAGGGAAAAGATTTTGGGAAATTACTTCTCTACCGCCGCACCGCAACCACTTCAATCAACGAAGGGGTTTCCTACCGTGGTAATTTTGAGTTGCCGGGTCGTGCTATGCTTACCACCGAAGGTGATAAGTACGGCTATAATCACGCCGCGTTGACCGTCGAAAAGGCGGTGTTGGATCGTGCCGGAATAAGAATTTTCCTTTCAAAAATGCCGGCATTTTACACCGTCTTTCTCGGAAACGAGAAGACGCGTGACCAAGCTATGGTTACGATTTATCACGAGCCGCATCCCCGTTTCACTTTTGCCGATAGCGGGGACGACAGAGAAGTGATCTGGGTGGATACGGAAACATTGCACACACTGGCCCAAACCTTTGAGCCGGCTAATGAGGCAAAAGGTATTTCCGGCAAGGGGCTGTTGAGCGGCAAGGGCAAGCGCATGCACTGCATGGCGCTTATGGGGCTGACCCAAAGCCCCAAGCAGGAATATGCGATGGCGGCAATGAAAGAATTGCAAAAGATACAGGAGATACAGGCTGACTGGCCCGTATCGTTATAAAGCATTTTCTTATTTCTTTTTATACAAAAGGAACGAGAAAATGCTTTTTTTATTAGACCTACTGCGTAAATATTTACGCGACTAAATTTTCAGATTTCGCGCGAGCCGAATGAGGAATGTCTGCTCGCAGTCTCGTTTCACAAAAACGAGGGAGGCATATTGGCTTAAATATGCCGACGATTGACGAATTCGGCGCAGCCAAAATATGGAAATTGCAGTAGGAAATATTTACGCAGCAGGTCTATTATATAAATACTTAAATTTAATTGTTGTGCTAGAATAATTTTGTATGGAAAATAATTCCTTGGTTGTCCGCGATGTTACCGCGGTTCATTTTTTACTGATGTTCGGTTATAAACTGTTTTCGGCTTATTTCCCGTTGTTCTTGGCGGCTGAAGGGCTTTCGTTGCCGCAAATTGGTTATTCTTATCTGCTGGTTTATTTGCCGATCGCGTTGTGCGCCCCGCTGGCCGGATTTTTTTCGCGCAAAACCAATCCGGCGTTGATGATGATGTTGGGAATTTTTGGCTACGGCGCCTACGCGCTGGCGATGATTTTTGGCGCCCGGGAAACGTATTTCTATTACTGGCAGATTGCGCTGGGGGTTTCGGCGTCGCTATTTTTTACTTCCTGCCGCATCTTGTTGATGGCCTATCCTTTGCGAAATATCGAGCACGGATTTTCCTGGTTTTATAACGCGCCCATCTGGGCCGATGCGATCGCGCCGGTTATCGGTGGATTTTTGATTTGGCGCTCCGGTTTTACGGCGGTTTTCTCATTGAGCGTGGCCATCACTTTGTCCGCGCTGGCCGTGGCCGCAACGCGCCTTTGGGGTGTTTCGGCTAAATTTAACGGCCGCAAAATTTCCCTAACTGGTTGGACCGCCCAGTGGCGGCATCTTTTTGCGCGTATCGCCGATATCAAAATACTGCCTTATCTGGCCGTATCTTCGGCGGTGCTTTGGATGAGCGGCCTTTACGCGGCATTTTTCGTCCTTTTTCTTAAAGACTCGCTGGCTTGGACTCGCGATATGGTGATCTTCTACACCGCGGCCTCGTCGGCATTTTTTTCGGTTATCTATTTTGTTTTCATCCGCCGGCATCAAAAGAACAATGGCCGTGCCAGTATTATCCGGGGCGCGGTGACCGCGGGACTGTTTTCCGGTTTTTTCGCCTTTCCGGCGGCCTGTCTGAATTTCCTGGCGGTATTTATCGTGGATTTTTTTAAAGGTGCTGGCGCGTTTATTTGCAACGCCGGCCGTTCGTCTTTGATCGCCGGCAAATCTAAGAACGAACCGGAAGAGGCGGCCGCGTTCGACACGATTTTTTCGCCCTTGGGTACGGCCCTCGGTTCTTTAACCGCGGGATTACTGATCGCTCCTCTGGGCTACCGCCGGCTTTTCTTTACCGGTTCTGCGGTCGTGCTGGCGGTAGTTGTCGCGACAGTGCTGGCTGAAAACCGGAAGAATTAAATTATAAGACCTACTGCGTAAATATTTACGCGACTAAATTTTCAGATTTCGCGCGAGCCGAATGAGGAATGTCTGCTCGCAGTCTCGTTTCACAAAAACGAGGGAGGCATATTGGCTTAAATATGCCGACGATTGACGAATTCGGCGCAGCCAAAATATGGAAATTGCAGTAGGAAATATTTACGCAGTAGGTCTATAATATAAACATTGCAAAAGAGGTCGTAACAATGACGGATTTAGCCGGTCCGATATGCATTCACCCGGAATGTTTTCGCGCGGAGCGCAAAGATGGTGAACCGCGCGCTCTTTCCGGAGTAATTGTCAAAGCGACATTAAGGAGGTGCGAGTCGGGTGCGCCCGCTGACACGTAACGGCATGGGCGATTCAATCGCTCCTTTTCTTTATTTACCCGCCAGAATACCTCGGGGCTTTGCCCCGGGGCGCGCCAAAAGGATTCCTTAGGTAATTCGCAAGTAATCTTGCAAGGGGTGCCCCCTTTGGCCGCAAGATCGGGGTTAATACCCCGATCGCGGCCTCAAATGGAAAATATAAAATTTATTTTACTGCGGGAAATTCGAATTGATTAAATTCGCAAAATGGGCTAGAGTTAAAGAACTCAAAAACACGGTTAAGACTTTCTCAATAAACTACCGCGCGCCCAAGGCGGCGTGATAGTTTGATTCCCCGCCGTTCATCCCCGAGGGATTCCGGCGGGTAAATAAACTACCGCGCGCCCAAGGCGGCGCGGTATTCTCGCGAAAAAGTTTGTTAATCCTCCGCTTCGTTACCGTTATGCTACGGGCTGGCATCTATTCTTGATGTTCTGCGTCGGGGTATTCTGCCAGATTAATAAATTTTCGAACTGATATGAAAATTGGAATCGACTTGGGAACAAGGAATTCGCTGGTATTCGTGCCCAAAAAAGGCGTCGTTCTGCAGGAACCGTCGGTGGTGGCCGTTGACCTGGACGATAACAAAATTTTGGCGGTAGGCCGCGAAGCCAACGAGATGATCGGGCGCACTCCGGACACGATCCGGGTTTACCGGCCTATGAAAGACGGCGTGATCGCCGATTTTGTCGTGACTCAAGCGATGATCCGTTATTTTATCGATAAGGTTTCCGGTAAATTCCGTTTCTTCAAACCTGAACTGGTTATCAGTGTTCCCGCCGGTATCACTTCCACTGAACGCCGTGCCGTCATTGAAGCGGGCATGAACGCGGGCGCCAAAGCGGTTTACCTTTGCAAGGAGCCGATCCTTTCGGCGATCGGCGCGGGTGTTCCGATTCATTCCTGCTCGGGCAATATGATTGTGGATATCGGCGGCGGTACTTCTGAAGTGGCGGTGATCTCGCTGGGCGGGATCGTTAATTTCCAATCATTGCGTATTGCCGGCGACAAAATGGACGCGGCGATTGTCGATTACGTTAAACGCAAGTACAATCTGGCGATTGGCGACCAAACCACGGAGGATATCAAGATCAATATCGGCACTGCCATCCCCGAAAAAGAACCCAAAGTAATGCAGATCAAGGGCCGCGACCTTGTTTCGGGTCTTCCCCGCAATGTAAAGATCGATTCCAATGAGGTAAGTGAAGCCGTGCAGGACTCCTTGGCCGAAATTATGCAAACGATCAAAGTGGTTTTGCGCGACACGCCCCCCGAACTTTCTGCCGACATTATGGATAAGGGTATGGTTTTGGCCGGCGGTTCCAGCCTGATGCGCAATCTTGCCGAACTGGTTACCAATTCCATCGGCGTGCCTTGCGTCGTCGCCGACAATGCCCTGCTTTGCGTGGCTAAAGGTACCGGCGCGGTCTTGGAAAACTTGGAATTCTACAAAAAATCGATCATGGCCAAGAAATAAACTATCGCAAAGCGTTGCAATAGTTTGATTCCCCGCCGTTCATCCCCGGGGCAGGGCCCCGAGGGATTCCGGCGGGTAAATAAACTACCGCGCGCCCAAGGCGGCGTGATAGTTTGATTCCCCGCCATTCATCCCCGAGGGATTCCGGCGGGTAAATAAACTACCGCAAAGTGGCACGGTATTTCCGCGGAAAAGTTTGTTAATTCTCCGTTTCGCCAAAGTCGCCGCTCGCGGGTTCGTTATTCCGGGAGGCGAAATACATTTGAAAAATATAAATTCAATTGGCCGGTGACTACGCGGTTGTTAATACGCGACAGGAATTGCGTGATTGCGGCAGGTGCGAGGAAAAGATGAAATTGCGCCGAAACCGTACTGGCGTACGGCGGCTAGAAAATTTCGTCTTTGACGATGCAGATACCGCAAGCCCCGAGAAGTGAAAGCTCCGAGGGGCTTGACTCCTAATTTTGAATTTTAAACGCGCAATTCCGTAAAGTTTATGATCATAGGTCATCAAAAACAATTGGAAATACTGCAAGCGGCCCGTCAGAACGGCCGCCTTTCGCACGCTTATATCCTAAGCGGCCCTTCTAAGATCGGCAAAAAAACCGTTGCTCTTGAGTGGCTGTCGGAAATTTTGGGCGCGCGCCTTAGCGCGTCGGCCGCTCATCCGGATTTTGCTTTTGTCGCGCCGCTTACCGATCCAAAAACCGGCAAATTGGCGTCCGAGATTACGGTGGCTCAAATCCGCAACCTGATCTGGAAGCTGTCGCTAACTCCCGCGGTCGCACCGGTAAAGGCGGCTCTTATCGACGACGCTCATCTGATGAACGCCGAAGCGCAAAATGCGCTTTTAAAAACACTTGAAGAACCGCCCGGAAGCGCAGTTATTGTATTGGTGGCGCAAAATTCCAATCGTCTGTTGGAAACCATCCGCTCGCGCTGCCAAATACTCCAATTCAATTTCGTTTCCCCAAAAGAAATGGCCGGTTTCCCCGATTTAAAGGGGAGCGAGGGAAGTGCCGAAATCATACGCCTGTCCTTTGGCCGCCCCGGCCGGATGGTTGAATTTGCGGCCGACTCTGACCAACTCAAAGCTTGGCAAGAAAAAACGGAAGAATTTTCCCGCGTAATTTCCGCCGGTATGTCCGAGCGTTTTGCTTACGCGGCCAAAGTTGCTGACAGCCGGGATTTGGACGAATTGCTGGAAATATGGCAATCGCATTTCCGCGACAAAATGCTCGTCGCCCTGAACGGCAAAAAAGAACCCGCGCCGCCCGAAAGCACTCAATTTGTGTTTTCCAAACTAAAAAACGCTTCCTCGGCATCGCCTCAAAAGATCGCGCTCATATTGGAAAAAATTCATGAGCTAGGGATGGTTTTGCAAACCACCAATGCCAGCTCGCGCCTCGCGATCGAGTATTTTATGTTGGATTTGTAAAAAAACAAGAGCTGGCCAGGCCCAAATTATATGTTTTTGTCAAGATTAACAAGAGCTCAAATTATGTTATACTTTGAATATTAGGTTTAATCGTTTACGCGACTTTTGATTTTTAACTCAAATCTATGGATTATAAGGATGTGATAAAAAGAGTTATCCCTGAATTTGATAAAGCTATGGCTTATTTGGAAAAAGAACTTTCCAAAGTGCACACCGGCCGGGCCAGTTCCGCGATTGTGGAGGATATGGTTGTCGACTGTTTCGACCAAAAATTCCCGTTGAAACAACTGGCAATGATCTCGATTCCCGAACCGCGCCAGATCGTTATCCAGCCTTGGGACAAATCCTATTTCGAGCCGATTCAGAAAGCGATCAAGGCATCGCAATTGGGCTTGCAGCCTGTTCCGGAGGGGGCAGTCATCCGCATCACGATGCCCGACTTGACCAGCGAATATCGCCAGAGCCTTGTTAGGGTGATTTCCAAGGTTCAGGAAGATACTCGACAAGCCATCCGCCGCGCCCGTGACGACGCTTGGTCGCAGATTCAGAAACTTGAGCGTGAAGGCGAAATTCGCGAAGATGACAAATTCAAGGCCAAGGACGAATTGCAAAAGACCGTCGATAGCTACAGTCAGAAGATTGAAGAAGTCGGCGACCGCAAGAAAAAAGAAATCTCCGAATAATCTGCGATTTACGAACCGCGATTTAGGGTTTTTAAGAATAAAAGCGGAATCGCATTTTATTCATAAATCATAAATCATAAATCATAAATCGGAATTTTGATGTTATCAACAATTCTTTTAGTTTTTTTCAGTTTGATCGGGCTTATTGTGATTCACGAACTTGGGCATTTTTTACTTGCCAAAAAATTCGGCGTCAAAGTGGAGGAATTCGGGATGTTTTTACCGCCGCGCATTTGGGGCAAAAAGATCGGCGAAACCATCTATTCCATTAACTGGATCCCGGCTGGCGCGTTTGTGCGGCTTTACGGCGAAGATCGCGAGGACGATAAGGGCGTCGCCAAATCCGATGCCGGCAAAGATCCCCGAAGCTTTGGTTCCAAACCGATATGGCAAAGAATGCTGATCATTGCCGCCGGGGTGATTTCCTTCTGGATGATCGCCGTTATTCTTCTTATTTATGTTTATCTTTCCGGCGCGGTGGAAGCGGTTGACGACAGTGAAAACGTCGATAATGCCCAAGTTCAGATTGTCGCCGTGGCTGATAATTCGCCCGCTTCGGCGGCCGGACTGCGGACTTCCGATATTATCAAAAAAATAACGCTGGGAACGGATGAGGCGCAATCCATTCCAGTCGATAAGGTTTCCCAACTCCAGGATTTTGCTAACGGGCATAAGGGCCAGGAAATTTTAGTTGACATTCAGCGGGGTAGCCAATCAATGCAAGTTGCGCTCACCCCTCGCGAAAATCCGCCGGCCGGAGAGGGCGTGATCGGTATTGCTCTGATGCGCACCGCGCAAAAATCTTATACCGGCTGGCAAGCCGTCGGTAATGCCTTCCAAGCAACCTGGAATATGACTGTCGGCGTCTTTCAGGGTTGGGGAGAGATGATCAATCGCTGGGTGCACAAACAGGGATTGCCGCCGGGGGCCCAGCTTGTCGGTCCGGTGGGTATTATGAATCTGATGAACGAGCAGGCGCAAATGGGGCTTAGCTACTATCTGCAGTTCGTAGCCATGATTTCGGTTTACCTGGCGGTTTTCAATGCCCTGCCAATTCCGGCTCTGGATGGCGGCCGTCTGTTGTTTTTGGCCATTGAAGCCGTGATGCGCCGGCCCGCGCCGCAAAAGATCGAGCAAACGCTGACCATGTTTTTCTTCGCGCTATTGATGATATTCGCGGTTGTGGTTACCTTCCAGGATATCAGACGATTACTTTGATAAAAATATGCGGCAATCGAAACTTTTTACCCGGACACAAAAAGATATTTCGACTCAAGAATCCAGTCCCGGCGCGCAGTATTTGCTGCGCGGCGGTTTTGTCGACAAACTTTCCGCCGGCATTTACACGATGCTGCCGATGGGCTTTCGCGTGCTTAAAAATATTGAGAACATCATCGCCCGGGAAATGGACGCTCTGGGCGCCCAGCGCGTTTTGATGCCCGCGCTCACCCCCAAGGCCAATTGGGAAACCACCGGCCGCTGGTCGGGATTAGATGTCTTGTATAAAGTTAAAAGTCGGCAGGAAGCCGAGTATGCTTTGGGTGCGACCCATGAAGAAATTGTCACTCCCTTGGCGCGAAGATTCGCGTTTTCTTACAAAGATTTTCCGTTTTCGATTTACCAGATCCAAACGAAATTCCGCGATGAACTGCGCGCCAAATCCGGTTTACTGCGCGGCCGGGAATTTATGATGAAGGATCTTTACTCGTTTCATGTCGATTCCAAAGACTGCGACGAATTCTACGAAAAAGTGAAGGAAGCGTATTTTTCCATCTATAAAAAAACCGGCCTGGCCCGGTTGACCTGCGTCGCGCTGGCCAGCGGCGGGACTTTTTCCAAATTTTCGCACGAATTCCAAACCATTACCGACGCCGGCGAAGATACCGTTTATATCTGTGACAAATGCGGCTTGGCCATCAATCGCGAAATAAAATCCGAGTATCCCGCGTGTCCGGAATGCGGCAGCGCCAGTTTCAACGAAAAAAAATCCATCGAAGTCGGCAACATCTTCAAGTTGGGGACTAAGTACAGCGCGGCGTTCAATTTCACCGCCGTCGGTCCGGAAGGACAAAGCCTGCCGGTGTTGATGAATTGCTACGGTATCGGCTTGACCCGGATCATGGGAACTGTCGCCGAGATCCATCGCGACGACCATGGCATTGTTTGGCCCGACGAGATCGCGCCGTTCAAGGTGCATTTGTTGGCGCTTCAGGCCAAAGACAGCGAAACCAGCGTCCGGATCGCCGCCGCCGCCGATAAAATTTATTTTGATTTACAAAACAAACAAATAGAAGTACTATACGACGATAGAGCGCAAATGTCGGCGGGCGAGAAATTTAACGATGCCGATTTATTGGGAATACCTTTCCGGGTTGTGGTCAGCGCCAAAACGCTCGAAAAGGACGGTGTTGAGATAAAGCGCCGCGGCTCCAAAGATGCCTTACTGATAAAAATAGGCGAAGTGGCCGATTACAACTTTTAGAATCCGCAATTCCTTGAGGTTTTGCCTCAAGATTGCGGATTTCGAGGATTTCCAAGGAGGCGCTCCTTCGGCTGATTCGCGGGGTTAACGCCCCGCGGTATTGAAACACATTTTGGAAATATATTTTTTACGGAATAAAAATGAACTTCTGGCAAAAATTCACCAAACTTTTTTCGGAAGATATGGCCATCGATCTTGGCACTGCCAATTCGGTGGTTTACGTGCAGGGGCGGGGGATCGTGATGTTTGAGCCGTCGGTGGTGGCAGTCAACCAAAAAACCGGCCAGATTTTGGCTGTAGGCGAAGAAGCCAAAAAAATGGTAGGGCGTACGCCGTCCCATATTGTCGCCGTGCGCCCCATGCGCCACGGCGTCATTTCGGATTTTGAAGTTACAGAACAAATGTTCCGCTATTTCATCGAAAAGGCCCGTAAGCGCCGTTTGCTTTTTAACCTGCGGCCGCGGGTGATCGTGGGCGTACCGGTTGGGGTTACCGAAGTGGAAAAGAAAGCCGTTATCGACGCGGGCAAATCCGCCGGCGCGCGCGAAGTTTATCTGATCGAAGAACCGATGGCCTCGGCCATCGGTATTCGTCTGCCGGTACAGGAAGCGCAGGGCAGTTTTGTGGTTGACTTGGGCGGCGGTACGACCGAGATCGCGGTCATTTCGCTGGGTGGCATTGTGTTCGGCAAAAGCCTGCGCGTGGCCGGCGACAAACTTTGCGAAGATATCATGCAGTTCGTGCAGGAGGAATACAAGCTTTTGATCGGCGAGCGCATGGCCGAAAACATTAAAATCGGTATCGGTTTGGCTTATTCGTCGGACAACGCCAAAATCGTTGTTGCGGGCGGCAAAAAAGACAAAGACAAGGACAAGGAAAAGGAAAAGGAAAAACCGGTTAAACGCGACTTCAAGATGCGCGGCCGTAATCTGGTGACGGGCCTGCCCGAAGAGGTCGTTATTTCCGAAGACGAGATCCGCCGCGCCATCGACAAATCGGTGCGGCAGATCGTTAACGAGATCAAAATGGCTATCGAAGAAACTCCGCCGGAACTGATTGCCGATATTATGCACAACGGGATTTATCTGTGCGGCGGCGGCAGCCAGTTGCGCGGCTTGGATGAACTTATCGCCAAAGAGACTCGTATGCCTGTCAAAACCGTGGAAGATCCGAAAACTTCGGTTGTCCGCGGCGCGGGCATGGTATTGGAAAATCTGGACAAACTTCGCGAAGTGTTAATTGAAACAAAAGAGTTGGAACCCCCAAAATAGTTTTTGCATTCGTATTTGTATTTAAGGTCGTTCCCTTGCGGAGCTTTGGCGGAGCAGGGGCGCGACCTCGGCAAACTGCATTTTAATTTATATCAAACGCCCCGCAAAATGCGGGGCGGCGTTGAAAAAAAAGGAAGGAAAAATATTAGTAAACGTACCTCACGATCTCATTATCTGGGTTAAGATTTCTCTGTTTCCCAATTTTTCCGCTTCCCCTGCAAGAGGAACAGGGGTGAGTTACATCGTGGCTTTGATCAACGGGATAAGTGACAAATCCCGTTCCGTTGCACCCGGGGCATTTTTCCATACGCTTAAATTAACATACTTTTTTATTTCGTCAAGGTTAACAAGAGGGGAAAAATGGGATATGCTGAAAATGTCAAAATCCAAATATCAAATGTCAAAATGGATCAAAATGGTTAAAGCGGCATTGGTTTGCCAAGAATTGATCATTATGGGTTTGATTTGGAAATTAAAATATTAAAAATTAATTTTTAATAATCAAAAAATTGCATTTAATGTTATCAAAAGAGGAAACGCAACATATTGCCAAGCTGGCGCGGCTGGGATTGTCGGACAGCGAGATTGAAAAATACCAAAAGGATCTTTCGGCGATTTTGGGTTATATCGAAAAACTTCAGGAAGCGGATATCGAAGGAATAAAACCGTTCGCGCACTCAATCGATATTTCGAATGTCGGTCGGGCCGATAATGCGGCGCCGCGCACTCCCGAAAGTTTGGAAAAACTGCGCTCCCAGATGCCGCAAACCAAGGACGGCTATCTCAAAGTAAAATCCATTTTTTAACTTGTTGATTATGGAATTGAACGACCTGACAATTAAAGAAGCCCGCCAAGGCTTGTCTCAAAAGAAATTTTCGGCGGTCGAATTGGCCCGGGCTTACTTGGATAAGATCGAAAAAGAAAACGATAAATTTTTCGCCTATTTGACGGTTGCGCGGGATTTGGCGCTCGCCGGGGCCAGAGCGGCCGACGAACGGATTGCCAAAGGGGAGAATATCCCCGCGCTGTGCGGTATTCCGATGGCCATCAAGGACAATATCTTGGTTGACGGATTGAAATGCACTTCCGCGTCTAAAATTTTGGAAAACTATATCGCTCCTTACGATGCCACGGTCATCCAAAAAATTAAAGAACAAGGCGCGGTCATTTTGGGCAAGACCAACATGGACGAATTCGCCATGGGCAGCTCCACCGAGACTTCGGCCTTTGGCGTGACGCGTAATCCGCGCGATCCCGAGCGCGTTCCCGGGGGATCTTCCGGCGGCTCGGCGGCGGCGGTGGCCGCCAATTTGGCGGTGGCCGCGCTGGGTTCGGATACCGGCGGTTCCATTCGCCAGCCGGCGTCATTCTGCGGCGTGGTGGGTTTAAAACCCACTTACGGCGCAGTTTCGCGCTATGGCTGTGCGGCGTATGCTTCATCTCTGGACCAAATCGGTCCTTTGGCCAAATCCGTTGAGGATGCCAAGACCGTATTTGACGCAATTCGCGGCCGGGATGAAATGGACAGCACCTCAACCGACGCTTCGCTTGATTTTTCTCCCCGGCAAAAATACCGCGTCGGGATACCGAAGGAATATTTCATCAAAGGCATGGATCCGCGGGTGGAATCGATTATCCGCAAAAAATTGGCAGAATTCGAAAAACTCGGCAACGAAGTGGTTGAAATATCCCTGCCGCATACCGAATATGCCCTGGCTTGCTATTATATTATTGCCACTTCCGAGGCAAGCGCCAACCTTGCCAGATACGACGGTATTCGTTTCGGCTACACGTCTCCGGATGCCAAAGATATCGAACATATTTATCTGGAAAGCCGTGGCCGGGGCTTTGGCCCGGAAGTGCGCCGCCGCGTCATGCTGGGAACTTATGTGCTGTCGGCGGGTTATTACGACGCGTATTACGTGCGCGCCCAGAAGGTCCGCACTTTGATCAAACGCGATTTCGACAAAGCTTTGGAGGATGTTGACGCGATTATTGCTCCGGTCTCGCCCACGCCCGCGTTTAAGATCGGCGAAAAAATGGATGATCCTTTGCAAATGTACCTTTCTGATATCTTCACGATTTCGATTAATCTTGCGGGGGTGCCTTCGCTGGCTCTGCCTGCGGGCGATATTAACGGTTTGCCGGTGGGTTTGCAGATCCTCGGCAAGCATTTCGACGAATCCCGGCTGTTTGCGATTGGCGAAAAGCTTTCTCAAAAGTAATTTCCGCGGGCGGTTCCGCCCGCTTTCATTCCATATCGTATATGGATTTTGAACAACTCAACGAAATTCTCTTTCCGCCCATGACTGGCGTCCTGCTGGCGGCCAAAATTTTCTTTATCCTGTTTTGCATGGGGGTTTTTGCGTTTATGGTCTATGTCTGGTGCACCACCATCTACCTGCGCCGCCTCTGGGTCTGGGACTTGAAAGAATTTCTTACCTACCGGAGCTATATGACGCGGGTGATTGACAAGGATTGGGTTAAGATCAAGAAACGCCTGCTGAAGAAAAAAGAATCGGAATACAAACTGGCGGTAATTGAAGCCGATCTTTTGGTTAACGATGTTTTGACGCGCGCCAATTTCGAAGGCCGGATCCTTGCCGAAAAACTTGAGAAACGCCCTCATTCGTTTTCTGATATCAAGGCGATGATCCGGGCAGATCAGCTTTACCAGGATATCGTCAACGATCCCAGCTACAGCCTTGATTACGAGAGTGCCAAGATCGCGATCCTTGCTTTTGAGCAGGGGCTGAAAGATAACAACGCCTTTACCGATAAATAAACTATTGCCGGACGATTCATATGCGGATCGATGATCTCCGAGGTATTCCGGCAGTTAAAATAAACGTGCCGGATTTTTAAAGGGGTAATCTTGATGTGATCGGCGAGGTTTCACCTTGGCAACTTGTATTTTCAGAGGATCACGTTTTTTCAGCGGCCGGTTTTTATACGGCAAATTTAATAATCACTCACCGGGACCGGGTTTTTAAGTCAATCTTTGGCGTATTCGCGGAAGTTTGGCTTCAAAATCCGTAATTCTCCGATATTTTGCTTCGGGGTTGCGGATGTCGATGATTTCAAGGGGGTGTTCCTTTGGCCGGTTCGGGGGGGTTAACATCCCGCGATATCGAAACCCATTCGGGAAATATTTTTTACGGATTTGTGTCCCATTTTACCGCCGCGGATTTGTTGAAGATTGACTTCTTAAAGATGAAATCAAACCTCAACAAATCCGTTTTTTGCTCCCCGGTGAGCGGTTACTAAATTCCGTTACCAAATACTTGCATTGTACAATACTTTTCGTTGACGAAAGTCAAATAATGGGATAGAATAAAAAAGTTCGAGATATCGTGTCGTTATTGCGGGGTAGAGAAGTAGTATCTCACCAGTCTCATAAGCTGGAGGCCCTGGTGCAATTCCAGGCCCCGCGACAAGGATAGCATGTAAGCTATGGCAAATAAAACGCGGGGAAGTTTTTTATTAATCTGGCAGAATACCCTGATGCTCTGCATCGGGATAAATGTCCGTCCGTAGCGAAGCAAAGGATTAATAAACTTTTCCGCGGAAATATCGCGCCGTCTTGGGCGCGCAGTAGTTTGTTGCATCGATCCGTTGATTTGCATTTTCTCATTTACTCATCACTCATTGGCTGATAAACTATTTATCTTATCGCCGGCGTAGCTCAGTGGCAGAGCGAGGTCTTCATAAGGCCGAGGTCGCTGGTTCGAATCCAGCCGTCGGCACCGAGCCGGTTGATTAATTTTAATTTATCTGATAGCTTGGTAATGTTTCGCAAAGATTGGGCTAGTAGTGTAACCTGGTTATCACGCCTCCCTGTCACGGAGGAGATTACGGGTTCAAATCCCGTCTGGCCCGCCATTGAGCGTTTATTGCGACTAAAGCCTCATTTTTAGCTTCAAAAGTGAGGTTTTTAGTTAGTTCCAGCCGCCTATATTCGCTTTCAAGCGCAGGATAGGCTTTTGCTATCGGGACAAGCCATTCGTTAGGCTCTATAAGCAGTTTTTTGTCTTTTATTGAAAAGTTCCAGCCAAGAGCGGTGAGTATCTCCCGTTTCTGCCTTGAGTTGCCATTTAAGAAGGCGGAGCGGGCATAAGTGGCGAAATGGAATGTTTTTTCGGTAAGCTCAAGCCATTTTTCGGCACGGGTCTCTGTTTGCCTTAAAGCATCCTTGATTTTCGCAATTTTATCTTTCAAGATGTTGCTTTCTTTGACAAAGGTTTCGTCATCAATCATATCTTTGTAACGCATACGGGTTAGGTTATCCAGCTCTTTTTGGGTTTCCGTAAAAGAGGCGTGTTGCATTTCATAAACCTTAGCTCGGTCGTTAATTTCGGTATTGTTTTGTTTTGCCAAAATATCCAAAGCCCATTGTCGGAACTCTGGTAAAATTGTATATTTTTCAATCTCTGCCTCAATTTGCTCTTCAAGGTCTTCAAGCCTTACAGGTTTAGCGTGGAGGCATTTAACGCCACGTTTCTTTTTTGTGCAAAAATAATAAACATAGGTTTTTAACCCCCCAGTGCTTTTCACTATTTTAGTTTTTTCACAAGCGGTATACATTGACCCGCAATCCTTGCAATAAATGATACCAGTGTATGCAAACTCGTGGTTTTTAGCCCTCGGTTTACCTCTTTTGCCAAGGATGACCTGAACTCTGTCATACTCTTCCAGCGTAATCATCGGCGGGTGATTGCCTTGGTAAGTTACTCCCGCCCATTCAAACATTCCCGTATAAAAAAGGTTAGTGAACAGCTTATAAATCGCGGCATTTGAAATCTCATCTCCACCCTTCCTTTTGCGTTTTTTGGTCCTGAAGCCCCATTCGTTGTTAGCTATTCTTCTTATTTGTGGCGGAGTGTAATTACCCGTAAGCATCAAATCCCACATCTTGCGAACCAAATCAAATCGTTCAGGGTCTTTGACGATGGTATGTTGAAGCAAGTCATTTTGATAACCCACGCGTGCTTGACTTGGGAGCCAACCTCGTTGTGCTTTGCCTTCCATACCTCTTCGGCTGTTTTTGCGCAGGTCTATGATAAATTGATTAGCCATTCCGCTTTCAACGCTGAAAAGCAAAACATTATCGTCTGGTAGATATTTGCGGTCTATGGTTTGTATACACTGCAAAACGCCTTGTTGAAGCATCCAGCTCAAGGTCCCGCTATCAACGGGGTTACGGGAAAGGCGATTAATTTGCCAGCATAAAATGCCATTGGCTTCGCCCTTTTCAATACGCTTCAACATATCGCTGAAAACGGGGCGGAAATTAGGTTTTTTTGCGGATTTAGCCTCTGTGAGAATTTCCTTTATTTCAATATTAAAACTACGGGCCAACTCCTTAAGGCGGTTTACTTGGTCCTCAATGGACTGAACTTGCCTGTCCTCGCTTTCCGAGGATTTACGGGCGTAAAGGAAATATGTGATTTTTTTATTGGTTGGTGTGTTCATATACCAAAAGGGACGGTCTGGTTGTCCCAACTCACTTAATCCGAAGAGTAAGCCTCATTGGCAGACCGCCCCTTTAGGGCAACGAGGTATATAAAAACTCCTCGTTTTATAAATGAGTGGGACAACAAGGTCATTATATCAATTTTTCTTCTTTTAGGCGAGAGTAGCTGGTCGTTGCTTGCCGATAGAGCTTTTCCAGCCTTAGCCGTTTTTTTGTCGGTTTCCCCGCATAAAACGGCTTTTTAATCTTGTTTTGTAGTTCATCAATTTTCTTTTCAACGAGCAAAGTATTGAACAGGGGTAACATCCGATAGCGGCGGTTAGCGTTTCGGTCGCTATAGGTTAGGTTATAACAATGGCGGCAGGCGAAATAATCACCAGCTTTGTATAGTGTTCTTACGCGCTGTCCGCAGTAGTTACCATTTTTATACCACGGACAGGTGAACCAATATCTTTCTCCGCCATAATTGCAGGGAGTTGAGGTAATGGGTATGCGGTAATCAAAATACCGCTTTTCTTCGTTCTGTCCCGTTTGGGTATAGTGGATGCGAGCATATCGTTCCTTGCTTAAAACGGAAATCTCAATTCCAACACTGCTTTTATCGCCCGTAAAGCCATTGGTCCACGATATTGTGCTTGAATGCCATCCTTGCAAAAGACCTTGGTGTTTCAGCCAGCTTATATCTATTTTTTTAAGATTATCCGCCTCGGTTTTGGTTGAAAAGTAATACCTTCCCATAATTTTTTCTTAATTTTATTGCCGAAATCATTAAGGAAACCCCTATTTTATCCGTCATTTTCCACCATATTTTTACGAAACGAACCCAATCATTCTTTTTCGTCAACATCAACGTCAATGGCAACGGGGAGTGGTATTTTTTCGCCATTGCGTCTTGCTTGAAGTCGTTGCAACTCGTGTAGGGCTTTATAAATACCCCGCTCAATACTGCTTTCGTAGCGAATTAGTTTTCCATAAGTGTCATTATTGGAAAAGTCGTAACTTAAGGCTTCTCCGAGCGTTTTTATTCCACCATCATAAGTATTCTTCCTGTCATCATCAATCATTTCCCGTTCAATTTGCATAACTCGCCTTAATCGCCAAACATTGGCGGTTATCCTATCAACGAGCACCAGTTCAAACTCTGTTTGCGGTGTTAATTCTGTTCTCAATCGTTTGCCGATTTCCAAAAGTGTTGCCTCGTCTTCGCCCTCAAGCAAAACTTCTTTGCTCAATAGGCCGTGCTTTATCGCATTGTATCTGCTTACCGCCTTGCCCTCCTCGGTTTTAACGCCGCCGAGTTTGGCGTTTTGGCGGTTAGCTTCAATTTGCTTTTGAGATATTCCTTCCATAGTTTTTTAGTTAATTGGTATTTACCCCACTCTCGGTTTCACTATTTGTTTGGTTGCCCGATAATTGGCGCAGTGAGGCGGGAAAGATAAGGATTTTCCGCTTGTCGTTTTGGTCTTGTTCTTGGACGATGAGGCCCGCCGTTTCCAGCATCGGCAGTATTTGTTGCCGCAGTTGGTGGCAGTCCAGCATCCTTCCATAGACCCCAAAATGCCTTTCAAGCACTTCTTGGCGGGTTATGCCGATAACTCCCGTGTGTGTGCCTAATTCTTCGCTGGTGGCGTTTTTTTCTTGCCACAGTGGCAAGATTATTTCTTGATAAAGGTTATAGATATAGGGCGGCAGATTAAGCTCTTGGCTCACGGATATTCTATCCCAGAGCCTAAATCCCTCATCAATATCGTCATCATTTGCCGTGATTGTGGAGCCGTTCCGTTCACGCCAAAATAGATTGAGCAGGGCAAGCGATTTGATGAGGGCGAGAAGCCGCCTGACATCCCGCTGATGCCGAGGCTTCAAGGTTTTATTGTCCCCAAAGAATTTTTCTTTGATGCGGTCTTGGGAGGTGATTTTTATTTCTTTGATATTTTCCAGCTTAATCGCACGGATACGCTCTTTGAGAAGCACTCGGTCGGGGTTTTCATCAAGCCAGTCGGCATATTCATCATTGTCGGCTTCTTTTCGGATTGTGGCACTGATGCCTTGCTGGATTTTGTCTTGGTTTACTTCGGGAGAGAGCAGAAGAAAGCGGGTGGCCTCTTGTTCATCAATCCGAAGCCCCGCCGTGCAGAAGATAACGGCTGGATAACCTCGCAAAAGAATGGTTTTCGTTTTCAATCCGAACTTTTGCGATTTGTCGGTAATTTTGAGTGTGATTTCTTTTTTGTCGTGGGAAAGGAGCGGGCGCAAACGGGCGAGCAGTTCGTTGTGCGGTTGGTCAAGAAAAATGAGTATCTTGTGGGATAGGTCAACCAAATAACCGCCCCGCGCCTTATCAAATTCACCCACATCGTGGAAAAAAGCGGTGGGACTGCAATAAGCAATTTCCATCACGTCTTCTTGCGGGAAAAGCTTTGCAATTTCCGTAGGGATGTAGCTTTTACCCGTGGAAGATGGGGCATTGTAGCTGATATTGAATTGGGCGTTTTCCGAGTAAGCGGTCAACTCGCAAAGAAAAGTGGCAAGTTTGTTTTCCTTATCCTGTTTGATGGTAAGGCCGAGCGTTTCCGCAAGCTGGTCTGCCGTTAGGGGAGCGAATTGCGAAACGTCAATTTTTTCTGGGTAAGGTTTGGCATATTTGTTGAACAGGTCGTCAACCGAGCCGTTGAGTTTTATGAAGTAATCGGTAATGTCGCCTTTTTCGCCAACTTCTGGCGGCAGGTTGGTAATGAAGGCCTCGCAATTTCCATCGTTTTCCATCATTTTTACCACTCGTTGCGCTCCCTTTTGTCCCGCTTCGTCATTATCAAAACATACGTAAATTTTCCGATATTTTCCGATAACCTCTTTTGCCCATTCTTCTTTGAAGGTTCCCGCTCCGTGAGTGGAGGTGATGGCGGTTATCCCTTTTGATGCTAAAAGCAGGCGGTCCATTTCGCCCTCGCAGATAACAATGGTTTCGCCGCTGGCTTGGGCGGTTTCCCAGTCGTAGAGCTGGGCTTGGATGCCTTTTGGGAAAGTCATTTTTTCGTTTCCGAAGGTTGGGTCTTGGCGCAGTTTGAAAAAGGAATAATTGCCCAGATTATCTTTAATGGGAACGGTAATCCACGGTTGGCGGTAAAAGTTACCGTAGCCCAGCTTGTAAGCCTCAATCACGGCATCAGAAATGCCTCTGGTGTTGAGGTATTGGCGAATGGCGGCTGGAAGTGCCGAATGGCAAGTTTCAACCATCTGGGGGTCAAAATTCGTGGATTTTCGTGGATTTTTCGGAGGCGTTATGGGATTGCGGGCAATCTCTTGCATCCCGTCTCCGAGATGCGTGGCGAGGGTTATGAGGTTGCCTTTTGCGCCGCATTTTTTGCAGTCGTATTGTCCCGTTTCACTGTCAAAGTAAAGATGCGCTTCTCCGTTTTGGCTGTTCTTGTCGCAGTCGCCAAAGAGGCAGGCGGCGATAAGCTCTTTGCCGCTCACCCTGAACGGGATACCTTTTTTCGTGAGATATTCTTGAATGGTAATGTTATCTTGAGCCATAGTGTGTAATTGTTATTGGTTATCTTTTCCGCTTGCTTTGCGGAGTGTTTCAACGCGGTCCCGCTCTGCTTGGGTTATCGGCTTGTAAACGAGCGACATCAGGCGAACGAGCTTGATGCCTTTCTCGTAGGCTTCTTGTTTGCCGATTTCCTTTCCAAAATGCTTTCGGTAAAGCTCTTGGAAGTCGGAGATGTTTTTATCAGAGAGGACCATAGGGTTACTTGGAATACAGCCTGTTTTTGAGGGCTTTTATTGCGTCAAAAAATGAGCGAGCTTTTACCTCCAACCTGTCGGACCAGTAATCATCAACAACCTCCTCAATCCCGTCTTCACGTTTGAAGATAAACAATGATTTGTAGGGATTTTCTTTATTGAGCGATAGCAACTCAAAACCAGCGCACAAAAGTGCGGCGGAGCATCCGAGGTCGTAAGTGCTGAACACTGACGGGCTGTCCTTTAAGGGGACAAATTCTACGTCTTCAATTTTTTTTGCCATAGTAATGGTGTTTAATTATTTGAGCTTTTGGCCAAAGCTTTACTGTTAATTTGGTGGTGGCTTTCACCGCCAAGGGTTGTCAAATCTCAACCGAACAAAACAAAAACCCCTCTTAAATCGGGGTTTTTGGTGTTACTAATCCACAATTATTATGTGGTTAGTGAATGTTTTGGTGAATTAACGGCAACAGCCAAGTGTGGGGTTGATACTCCATCTACCGCGGCCAAAGTTGTATAGGATGGGTTCAATCCCTCTTGCTTTGCAAAGCTTATTTACTCTATCAAGCTCGTTGGATATTGATACCTTGCTACTACCAAGGTCATCGGCCAACTGGGTTAGGGTTCGGTAATTATCTTGGTAATTTCTTATTTGGTAAAGATGCTCAATTATTCGTGTGGCGAGGGGTCTTATTCGGGAACGTTGCTTGAAAACGCCGCCACGGACGGGCGAATAAAGGATAGTGTCATCCTGAACCACAATATTATTATCTAACTCTATTCCATTTGCGCTCATCAGATGAACTCTGCTTGGGAAAAATTGTTTGATGAGCGTTTCTTTCAGCTCAATGCCGCTTGTCGTTATATTGGCTATCATTTCGGCCACGGGTATCAAAAGCACTTTATCGGGGAGAGCAATTTGAGGTGTCCCAGTATAAAAAACGGCACACTGGGGGAGACTGGTAACAATCGTTAACTTTGCGCTATCAAGCGCGTTTATGTTGCTGGCGAAAAAAAGATGATAGTTTGAGCCGTTTATTTCTTGGCTATTAAAATTCCACAATAAATTGGTGATATTTTCATTGACGGTGGGGTTTGCAATTCCCATTCCTTGTTGGAACAAGGAGAGAAAACGGGGGGTGTCAAAATCCCATTGCTTCAGTTCTTGCGGATTGAAATAATCACGGCCCGCATCTTCGCGTTGTTCGCATTGGGTGAAGGCTTTTGTATCATTAACGAAGTGCGCATCCAAAAACTCATTGCCGCAGGTGGGGCAAAGTCTTTGCTTCGTATCGCTTGCAACCCGCAAGATGCCAAGGGAAAGGAGGATTTCAGCTTCTTCTTTATTGGCCTGAAATTCCTTGTTGGGCAAAGATACGGGGGGTAGGGTTGCCAGATTGTTGAGCAGTTGGATTATTAAAGCCACAGTCAAGGTGTGATTTTTTAAGGATTTTGCGGGTTCGGATATGGAGTTCATCCGTTCCGTTCAGGGAACAGCTATCTTTCCAGTTGATACTGAAAGTAACGGTTCCTTTTTGGCGAGGTCGGATTGGGGTATATTTGATTTTCATATCAACCCGATTGATAACCATATTGTTCATCTGGGCGGCGAGGTTAAGGCGGGTTAGCTGGTTCCACATCGCACGGGTTTCACGCATCGTATCGTCCCTCAAGCTTACCCTGATGTTTGATTTTCTGTCGGGGGTGGACATTTCAACCGCTTTCAAATACCACCATTCAACTTGGTCGCTTGCCTCGGTTATGAGGTTAAAACTCGGGTCTTTTATCAAATCAAGATTAAAAGTTTGGCGGGTGTCGTCAAACTCAACATCAAATACCGCTTTCAGGAATACGCCCAGCAGTTCTTGTTGCTTTTGCCATCCACCCTTTGCTTTGATTTCCAACTCACTGCCTTCTTCATTTTCAATACGCCGATAGAGATAATAGACTTCAAAAATTGGGCGGTGAGTTCCGTTTTTAACAATCTTACTTGTGCTTTCATCGGGCACAAATTTGGCTTCGGCGTGGTCGGTCAAGCGGGCGACTACATAAACGTTATTTCCCTTAGGATACATCTCAACCGAGCCGTAGTTGCCCTTGGTTTCTTTTTGGAGGAAATAGTTTTTCAATGCAGTTTCAAGCTGGTTCTTCTTTCCCAAAACGGATTGTATTGTAGCAGTGGGGGCGGGGGTTCGTTTCCAGCCGTTCAGGTCAAGGAATTGTTGGACCGCATCCGCTTGGTCAAACGCTTCGGGATGATTGATAAAAAACCAAAACGCTTTATCATAGACGTTCATTTGCGATATTTGTGCCATCGGCAAAACAAGGTTTCTGTCCGCCGCTTCGCTCAACAGGTTCAGCGAACCTTTTTCGTTCGCCATATTATTTATGCGCTGGAAATCGTTTTCAATCGCCCGTTTTTTAGAGTCGGGTTGTCCGTTCATAACCGCCCTAATTGCGGCAACCGTTTGGTCGCTGTTTTGCGGACGGCCCGCATTATATGAAAAGCCAGTGATACTGTTGGCGGTAAAGTATTTGGCTACAAGCGAGTAGTCGTCTATTTCCTGAAGAAAACCCTCTTCCGAGTATTCTCTGGCCATATTATTGTAATAGTAATTACGCTCCCGTTGGGGAGCGGTTTTTGCCGAAATCCGTGCGGCGTTGTATTATGAAATAGTATCAAAAGGTAGCTAAAAATCAATGGTTAACGAAAAACAAGAAAAGCAGGAGATGCCCGAACTTTTAACCTTGCAGGAGGCGTGCGATTTGCTTAAGGTCCATCCGAACACGCTTCGCCAGTGGGATGCAAAGGGTATTTTGCCCGCCATCCGCATTGGGACCAAGCGGGTGCGGCGTTACCGCAAGGATGACCTTCTTAAATTTTTGCAATCAAGCAAGTAGGGCGCAAAATAAATTACAATTACAATGGCAAAAGAAATCCAAAAAATTGAACAGGCGAAAGGGAGGCCCCTTTTACAATGGGTGGGCAAGCATCCGCTGGAAAGCGTTGAATATTATCCCGCCCAAGAAAAAGAAGTTTACGGCGATTTGAGCGCAAAGGATTTTAACAAGCTGTTTTGGGGCGATAACCTCCAAGTGCTTTCGCATCTGCTCAAGGAATATCGGGGGGCGGTTGATTTGATTTACATTGACCCGCCGTTTGATAGCAAGGCGGATTACGTGCGCAAGGTTAAATTACGGAATGAACCGATTGAGGGGCAACGGCAGGGTTTGCTGGAAGAAAAACAGTATTCTGACATCTGGGAAAAGGATGAGTATTTGCAATTTATGTATGAGCGGCTTTTGTTAATGCGAGAACTTTTATCTGATAAGGGATTTATATATTTACATTGCGATTGGCACAAGAACTCATATCTTAGGCTGATTATGGATGAGATATTTGGGTTAGAAAATTTTCGGAATGAAATAATATGGCATTACCCTGGCAGGTCAATGCATCTTGAAACTAAATATAATGCCAAACACGATACCATTTTGTTGTATGCAAAAAATTCAAAAGCAAAATTAGCGGATATTTCCATTCCTTGGACTAAGGAAAGTTTTATTAAGGCAAAAAAACAGGCAATTTATACCGATGAAGCCGGAAAAGAATTTATTTGGCAGGATGCATCGGGGGGTGCATCAAAAGCATATAAAAGATATTTGGATGATGTGTTAGAAAAAGGAAATGCCCTTGATGATGTTTGGAGAATGAGCATTGAAACCAGCTCTGCTTCAGTAAGGACAGAATATCCAACACAAAAACCAGAAAAGTTAATTGAGAGAATAATAAAGGCATCTTCCAACGAAGATGACTTGGTAGCTGATTTTTTTGTTGGTTCGGGGACAACTTGCGCTGTAGCGCAGAAGTTGGGGCGGCGGTGGATTGGGTGCGATATAAACTTGGGCGCAATCCAAACAACAACTAAGCGGCTTAATCAAATCATTGAAGACCAGCGCAAAGACAAGAAGATTGAAAAGGGTTTCAAGGGAACGTTGGCGTTTAAGGTTCTTAACGTGAACGATTACGATGTTTTCAAAAACGAGCTTGAAGCCAAAGAAATCGTGATGGAGATGTATGGCGTGGAGCCGATTAAGCGCACTTATTTTGACGGCAGGCTGGATAAGAATTTTGTGAAAGTGATGCCGCTCAATCGGGTTTTGAACAAGATGGACGTGCGCACTTTGCTCAAAAATATCAACGACAAAATTGACGGTTTCACGGTAAAAACAAATTCCAAGTCGGGCGAACCTGTTTATGAAGAAAGCGTTTTGATTATTTGTTCGGGAATGGAGCTGGACGTTTGGGATTTCATTAAAAAGGAAAACAAAACGGGGGTGAAAATTGATGTGCGGGATATTTTGACCGACAAGAAAAATCTTATCTTCAAGCAGAAGCCAGAGGCAAAAATCAAGGTGGCGGCCAAGGGCGGCAAGCTGTCCGTTGAGCTCAAGGAATTTTTCTCGCCCATTTTGATGCGCAAATTGCAGATTGAAAACGAAAAGACGCTCAAAAAAGACCAGCAAGCGAAGGTGGAAGATTTCAAGCAAATCGTTGACAGCGTGGTGATTGATGTGGATTACAACGGCAAGCTTTTCAACGCCGAGATTATGGATATACCCGATAAAAAAGAAGTTATCAAATCCCAGTATTCTTGGGATTACAAAAAGAAGGGCAGTTACACCGTGGCGGTAAAGGTTGTTGATGTTTTGGGCGAAGAATACTTTGAAACTTTTGATGTAACCGCTTAACTATGGAAAGTTTATTTTTGCGACACATAGAAAAATTGGTTAACGATTGGCGCGCGGGCGGCTATCGGGGAGCGGAACAGGAAACCCTAAACATCCTTAACCAAATCAGGCGGGTTTCTTTTTTGCACGAGCCGCAGATTGCGGCGTTGGAAACCTATGTTTACCTTAAAGAGATAGCGGGCAACAAGCCCTCGCTGGAAGTTTTCCGTTCATCATTTCCAAATGAGAGAGAGCTATTGCTTGGCCTTGGTATTCCAAGGGCAGAAGCGTTTGATTTGCTGGGCAATGAAAAGGAAATTGAGCGGCGGCTGGTGGAGGCGTTCGGCGCATCCGATTACGCCAACCAAGTTTATGCTTTAACGATGGGGTCGGGCAAAACCATTTTAATGGCGGCGATGATGCTCTATGATTTCACGCTGTCGTTTTACCATCCCAAGGATGAGCGGTTTGCCAAGAACGCCTTGGTGTTTGCTCCCGATACCACCATCATTGAAAGCCTCAAGGAGATTAAGACGTTTGATTATACCAAGGTTTTGCCCAAGGAATACCAGAACATTGTTTTGAACATCAAATATCACTACCTTGAAAGTCCTCAAACCGCTCTTGCCCCAATCGGCAATTACAATGTCATCGTTTCCAATTCCCAGAAGATAATTTTGAAAACCCGCAACGGCAACGGCGGCAATGGCACGCGGCGGCTTTTTGGCGATGCCAACGAGCTGGAAAGGCGGGAAGTTGAAAACGCCCGCTTGCAGTCAATCCGCCAGCTTTCTGGTCTTATCGTGTTCGTGGATGAAGCCCATCATTCCTATGGCAAAACTCTTGAAGGAACTTTGAAGAAAACCCGCCAAACGATTGATTATCTGCACAAAAACACGCCGCTCACGGCGGTCATCAATCTCACGGGCACGCCGTATGTGAACAATGTGATGATTGCCGATGTGGTTTATCATTTCGGGCTTAAGGAAGGCATTGAAAAAGGCATATTGAAACAGGTCCGCATTTTGGATTTTGGCGATGTAAAATCCGAGCAGTTCGTGGAGGAGGTAGCGCAGACATTTTTGACCGAGTATAAAACCCGTCTTGAGGGCAGGTTACCTAAAATCGCTTTATATTCCGCCAGTATTGAAGACCTTAGAAAAGAGCTCAAGCCCAAGCTTGAAAAGATACTTGCCAGCAAAGGCGTCTCGCTGGATAAAATCCTTGAATATCACACCGAGGCCGAAGAGAACAAGGATGAGTTTTTGAAGCTTGATACCGTGGAGAGCAAGAAGCAGTTTGTACTTTTGGTGGGGAAGGGGACCGAGGGCTGGAATTGCCGTTCGCTGGTGGCGTGCGCTCTTTACCGAAAACCGCACAGCTCAATTTTCGTGCTCCAATCTTCTACTCGCTGTCTTCGGAGCATCGGCGATAACTCAACGAAAGCGCATATTTTCCTGTCCAAGGATAATTACAAAATTCTTGACCGTGAATTGAAGAGCAATTTCTCTTCAAGCATAAGCGAGTTAAATTCCCAAGACCAGAAATTGATTGAACACACTTTAAGGGTGGAGAAGCGCAAAATCATTAAGGTGAAAAAAGTGCTCAAAGAAATCGTGGCGGTTCAAAACAAAAAGGCGGCAGAAATCAAAATTGATTTTGGCAAGTTCAAGCCCGAAGACTATTTCCATTTCGTTGGCGAAGGAGGCATACTTATCGGCGAAGGCGGCAAGGCGGGTTACACCGAGGCGAAGGTTACTCGCAAGATTGTTGAAAAGAATGACCTGACCTTTTACGAAATAACCGAGATTATTAATCGCTACACCCATCTTGCTTGCGCCGTGATTGAACAAATTATTTTGGATGGCGGTAAGGACCGCAAAACCTTTGTTAAGGCGGTGAATGAAAGCACTGCTTTAATCCCGTTTGTCATACGGGAGCTTCTTGAAAATGTCTATCGGTATGAGGAGAAAACCGAAATCGTTGAAGAGGAGCTTGAATTGACCAAGCTTTATCCGTTCAAAATCAATATCCAGCAGGGGAAAAATAAGCTTGTCATATATCGTGAAAGTGAAGAGTCGGAAGGCCGCAAGGGGCGGCTTGGTTTTCATATAAATCCCTATAATTTTGACAGCGGCGATGAGAAAGACCTTTTCCGTTATCTGAGGGAGGTATTGGATAAAAAAGAAGCCCTCAAGGATATTTATTTCACGGGCGGTGTGCACGATGCCAGCCATAACGATTTCTATTTTGAATATTGGAGCCCAGAAAACCAGCGCTATGCCCGCTATTTCCCCGATTTTCTGATTGAAACCACGAAGGGCAGGTTTTTGGTGGTTGAAGTGAAGAGCGGCAGTGAGAAAACAGATTACGAGGCAAACAAGAAAACCTATGGTGGCACGATTAAGACCCTAACGAACGAGGTTTTTGCCAAAGAAATCGGCTTCAAAGATTTTCAAGCGGTCAACAAGAATTTTGATTACCGCCTCATCTTCAACGCTTCCCTCCAGCAGGAGCAAATAAAGCTGTTTGAAGAATTAGAGAAATCCTTGAAATAGTGAAAAGTAGGGTGGGGTAAAAATTAAAACTATGGAAACTTCACTTATTTGGCTCGGCGTGTTAGTTGCCGCTGTTTTGTTTTTTAAGTTTTTCCAAAGGCCGCAAGACGAAGAGGATATTTCAAAAAAGGGATACCAATACAAAAAAAAGGATTTTTTTCTGTCTCGCGCGGAGCACGAATGTTATGATGCGCTGGTAAATGCCGTTGGCGGGGATTTTTACATCTTTCCCCAAGCTCACCTTTCATCAATCGTTGATAACAAGGTTGTGGGGCAGAACTGGAAGGCCGCCTTTCGTCATATTAACGGGAAATCGGTTGATTTTGTGCTGTGCGACAAGGCTTATATTGCACCAAGGCTTGCGATTGAGCTGGATGACCGCACCCACGGGCGCACGGATAGGCAGGAGCGGGACGGGGAGGTTGAACGCATCCTAAAAGGTGCAGGTCTCCCTTTGTTGCGGTTAGATAACCACGGCCAGTTTAACCCAAGCGAACTTTCCCAAAAAATCAAAACCGCCCTTACCAGAAATAGTGCGTAACGGGGTGGTGCAAAAAATATGAACGATAATTTTGAAGCAAACAAAGAAAGACTTAACGCAAGAATAGAAACTCTTAGGTTTGTTATGGCCGAGAAATCGCAATCGCTTTCCATTGTTAGCGGATTATCAGCCGCACTTTTAGTCGTGGCAACTTTCAATAATGAGTTATTGGAGATGACTTTCTTTGTGAAAATCTTGATTTCAGTTTTACTTTTTTTAATGCCATTATGTTTATGGTTTAGGACTATAGAGCTTTTGATGGCAGAAGATGAAAATATAAAAAGTATGGAGGAGATAACTCATTTGAATGTAAAAGAGATGGTAAGGAAAAGAAACGAGAAGAGGAGCCCCTTTTGGCGGACAATGGATAAAATTCTTACTTATGCCCCGTTCGCTATACTTTTTGTTTTTACAATAATAGTTTTTGCAGTAATATTTCTGATTTTTAATCAGTAAATAAAGTGTGTGGCGGGGTTGGGTAAAAATTATGAATTACGAAATTATAAATTCAATTAGGCAGATATTTGAAGCATCTAAGCGCTTAACCGTAATTACTAAAAGGCCGTTCACGCCAGATGGACATATGGTTGGGAGCATAGGCGAGGTATATGCCGAGTTTTACTATGGCGTTGAGCTCTATTCGCCTTCTCATAAGGGACACGACGGTAAGTATAACGGACGAGAGGTTCAGGTAAAAGCAACACAAGGAACCTCTGTTGATTTGAAGGGCCCCTCTGACTTGTTGCTTGTGTTGAAAATCAATTCAGACGGAAGTTTTGAGGAAATTTACAACGGCGATGGCAAACTGCCTTGGCAGTCATTGTCCCATAGAACACCGACAAGGGCTGGTGAGGTTAGTATTTCGCTCCCTCAGCTTAAGAAGCTTAAACCAATGGTTAAAGATAGCGATAAAATATGTCGTATTAAATAGCATAATATGGGCAAAAACTTCTTAGAATTATTTGGGCTAAGGGGCGGTGGTATTATCCCAATTTTGTTTCTTAACGAAATTATATAAATACAAAACTATGGAGTTTAATGTATTTCTTTTTGGCACTCTATTTTATGGTTTACTTCTTGCCCCAATTATTGCGCTTTTACTTTGGGTTTTTTCTATAACAATCACGGTTGTTAATTTTAACTGGATTTTTGTTGTAATACTCTCTCTTATTCTTGGCTCTTGGGCTACCATTATAGCAACAAGCAAATAAATATAAGTGATATTATAGGCAAGTTTTATTTTTCAACATATTTCAGATTAGGGATATAAATTGTCGCATCTTTTTTTTGTTCAAAAATAGTTTTAATGTTCTGCGCTATGGCATCCTGTTTTCAAAAACCGTCATTATGGTGGTTTTTTGGTATAATAAAAAATAATAAGTTGATATGATAAAAAAATGAAAAAAATCTATATTATTGCGGCTCTCTTAAATTTTATTTTATTTGGGTTTCATACCCAAGATGTGTTTGCTATGCAAGCGGTTTATTATACTGGTAATCTCGGAGGAGATGTCACCTGCTCTGGTGGTGCTTGCAGTAATGCTACCTCTACGGTTAGTTATGATACGGGAGATAATAATACTTCGGGTGGCTATGTCCTTCAATCTATACCTAATTCAGCTACTCAGAATCAAACAACCACCAATGGGGGGTCATATATAAATACTTATACCTGCCCCAGCAATAATATCTTGAATAATCAGATTGTAGCGTTACAGAATGAAATCACATCACAGAAACGAACCATTGAAATGCAGGGGAAAATCATTGATATCTTGTATCAAATAGTTGCTCTACTATCAAAAAAATGATGAGTATATTTTAATTATCGTATAATCTACTTATCATTTACGTCTTAATAAAATAGTATATTGGAGGGTAGGGTAAATTTATAATTTTTCCACATATTCCAGAGTAGGGATGTAGATTGTCGCATCATTTTTTCTTTCAAAAATAGTTCCAACATCCTCTACTGTGGCCCGCTTATCGGTACCCGTCATGGTTTAAACTATGACGGGTTTCGTATTATGTATGACAAAATACGATAGTTTATCCAAAGGTAAATTCTGGGACAAGCTCTTGGGAGATGATGGATGAGAATCCTTTAAGCCGCCGTTCGGGGTTCGTATTTCGAAAGACGAAACAGCTATAAAAAATATAAATTCGATAAAACTTGATAGGACAAGTCAAGGACAAGTCAAGTCTTGTCCAAAATCAAACAATAGGGTATGTTCATTAAAAACACGGCCAATGATGGCCTAACACTATGGCGGATATCGTAAAAAGTGAACTTGCCAAAGAGCAAATGACCTCGGTTGTTAAACTGGTTGCGTTGATTATTGAAGAAGCGCACGGGTTGCGGGCGTCCGATGTCCATTTGGAACCGCAAAGCGATTCGATCCGGGTAAGATACCGCGTTGATGGCTGGCTTAGGGATTACCATAAATTGCCGTTGAGAATGCATTCCGAAGTGATCAGCCGCATCAAAATCCTTGCCGGATTGCGCACCGATGAGCATCAGGCGCCGCAGGATGGCCGTTTCCGTATGGTTTTGGAGGCCCGGCCTTTGGATGTCCGGGTATCGGTAGTGCCCACATATTACGGCGAGAACGCGGTTCTGCGCTTGCTTTCCGACAAGGCGGGCTCGTTCAGCCTGAAGACGCTGGGATTTTCGCCGGAAAACGCCAGTAAAATCGAAGAAGCGGTCAAAAAGCCCTACGGTATGATTTTGGCCACCGGGCCCACGGGAAGCGGCAAAACAACTTCGCTCTATACTTTATTGAAAACTTTGAATACCGAGGAAACTTCGATCATCACCATCGAAGATCCGGTTGAGTACGCGATCGACGGCATACAGCAGATACCGGTCAATTCGCGTACCGGGTTGACTTTTGCCACTGGTTTGCGCAGCATTTTGCGCCAGGATCCGAATATAATCATGGTGGGGGAGATCCGCGACGCGGAAACCGCGGGTATCGCGGTCAACGCGGCCCTGACCGGCCACTTGATGCTTTCCACGCTGCATACCAATGACGCGGCAACGACCTTGCCGCGGCTTTTGGATATGCAAGTGGAGAGCTATTTGATCGCATCTACGGTCAATGTGGTTATCGGCCAGCGGCTGGTGCGCAAAATCTGTTCTCACTGCAAAGAGTCGCGCAATATCACTTTGGCCGAGGCGAAAAGTTTGAGCAATGTGATTCCGGCAAAAATGTTGGAAAGGCAGGAAAAATTCTTCTACGGCAAAGGATGCGACAAATGCGGCCAAACCGGCTATTTGGGACGGGTGGGCATCCACGAAGTGCTGGTGCCCGACGATCCGCTGCGCGACGCGATTCTGAAAAAGGCGGCGGCCAGGGAAATCAAGAAAGTGGCTGCCGAAAGCGGTATGTTTACGCTGATCGAGGATGGTTTCAGCAAAGCCCGGCAGGGGATAACCACCATCGAGGAAATTCTAAGAATGCTCTACGAATAACAACCATCCATGGCTAGCAAAAAATTAAAAAAGTTATTCGCGAAAAGCCCATTCCCGCAAACAGCCGCCATATTGGTGCGTGTCGGGAGCAGCGGTTGTTCCGCCGCTGGGTTTATCAATGCGAAATTGAATTCTTTCGGATTGAAGGTCAAAAAGATCGCCGCCAAGGAATCGCGGTCGCAGCGCGGCGAGAACAAGGCGAAACCGGCCAAGAAAATCCGTCCGCAGTTGTTTTCCAAAATGGGAGCGACCGAACAAATCGTTTTTGCCAAACGTTTGGCGATCCTGATCAAATCGGGGGTTTCGATCGTGACGGCGCTGGACATCTTGAAGCGGCAGTCGGTTTCCAAAGGATCGCAACGGATCATCGGTTTTCTTCACGACGGCGTGGAAAGAGGGCAGTCGTTGGCAAAATCGATGGAGAGCTACAGTAATGTTTTCGGCCATTTCGGCGTGAGTATCGTTATGGTGGGGGAAACCAGCGGCACGCTGGTGCAGAATTTGCATTATCTGGCCGACGAGACCAAGAAAAAACAGGAACTGAAGCACGCGATCATCGGCGCGTTGATTTATCCGGCGTTTATTCTGGTGGCGACCGTTGGGATTGTGATTATGCTGATGATTTATGTGTTTCCCAAGATTTTGCCGATTTTTTCCAGTTTCAAAGCCGAGCTTCCCTGGAGCACCAAACTGCTCATTGCCGTTAGTTCCGCGGCTCAGGCTTATTGGCTTTGGTTTTTGGCGGTAATTATTCTGTTATTGGCGATATGGGGATTTTTGTCGCGCGTTGAATCGATTCGCCGCGCCAGCGATCGGTTTACCTTGAACATACCGCTCTTGGGGCCGATGTTCCGTTGTTATTTCATCGCCAATTTCACCCGCACATTCGGTTTGTTATTGAAAAGCGAACTCGGCATCATCCAGACGTTGAATATCGTGGGCGACACGATGGGCAACGCGGCGTATAGGCAAGCTTTCAAAAAAATTGCCGAGGGCGTGGTGCGCGGCGAAGGTGTGGCGGAAAATATGGAGAAAGACAAATTATTGTTTCCGCCTCTGGTGTCGCAAATGGTAAGCGTGGGGGAGATGACCGGCAACCTTGGGTCGAGCCTGATGTATTTGTCGGAGATGTATGAAGACGAAATGAACAACACCACCAAAAATCTGACGACCAGTATTGAGCCGGTGTTGATGATTTTTATGGGCGTATTGGTCGGTTTTATCGCGTTATCTATCATTACCCCGATTTATGGAATTACACAAAATTTGCGCCCGTAAAAACGGATTTACCGTGATCGAAATATGTATCGTAATGGCGCTGTTGGCGATCGTGGGAGCTTTGGGATTGTTTATGAGCATGGAAAGCTTGCGCGGCGGCGCGTTCCGCAACGATCGGGATATGGTTGTTTCGGCGCTTCAGCGCGCGAGAAGTTTGGCGGTAAACAATATGTGCGTTGGAACCATTCCATCTGACGCAAATTTATGTTCGCAGCCGAACCATTGCTGCGACGGCAAATCCCACGGAGTGCATTTTTATTCAAAGACCGACCCGAATAAGGGCAAGATTGTTATTTTCCAGGGATTGAGTTTTTCAAGCCGTGATACGGCGATTGATGAAGCTATTGAATTTGACAATAAAACCGTTTACGTTGACACCGCGACATCTATGGATATAATTTTTGAACGGTTGAACGGAAATGCGACGAGCACGAACATAACCAATGCGACGAGCACGAGCGTGACCATAACCGATGGAATGGGGCATAGTTCGGTTGTCGAGGTCAATTCCGAAGGCCGGATCGATTGGACTAATTAAGTTTAAAAGTGGAAAACAACGATCACAAATTAAATCAGAAAGGATTTTCAACGCTGGAAATGCTGATAGCAATGTTTATTTTGATATTGGCGCTGACCGCGGTGGTTTCGGTTTCGTTTGGCAACCAATCAATAATTGTTGACAGCCGGACAAACGCGGAAGCGTTGAACATCGCCCAAAGTTTGCTGGAAAAAGCGCAAGCCGACAGCCGCAAGGATTTCAATCTGGTGAATCCGGCGGCGGCAACCACGACCGCCGACGGCTTCAAAACTTGGGTTGATGTTGAACAAAAAGATTATTTTACCAAGCTGGTGACTGCCCACGTTGAATTTCCCGAAGATTCAGGCCGGCGCGGCGAAACCAAGCTGACCGCCATTGTGACCAACTTCAACAACGCTGTTGGCGGCGACACTTGCAATTCCGCGATTGCATTTGATTGGGTGCCGAATGATCATCCGGTAGATTACAAAATGTCGTCTGTTGGAATTTTATCGGGTTCAGGTTTGCCTGATGACAATTATCCGATAACAAATATGGATGCTTATCAAAAAATGCTTTATGTCGCCGCCAGCGACACGGCGACAAGTACCGACCATACTTTATTCATATTCGATATTTCAAACCCTGTTTCTCCGGTCTACAAAGGCAGTATAGATAATTCGACCACAACAGTGAAGGGTATTAATGCGGTGAAAGTTGCTGGAAACTATGCCTATATTGCCAGTGCTAGAAATATTGCGGTGACCGATCCGAATTTCGGCCAATTGCAGATTTTTGATATTAGCAACCCGGCAGTTCCGATTTTGAGATCAAGTTTTCCGGTCCCTGGCGTAAACGGCAGTAGCGGCCAAGGTATCGGGAAAAGTATTTTTTATAAAAATGGGTATGTTTATCTGGGGCTTTCAAAGACCGGAAGCGGGCCAGAATTCAATATTATTGATGTTCATAAGTTTCCTGAGGTGCCGCCAACGTTAATTGGCAGCTATTCGGTAAGACGTGGCGTGGAATCAATTTATGTGAGAGGCAATTACGCTTATTTGGGAACCGATGACGATGGCCGGGAATTGACGGTTTTAGATATTCATAATTCTCAAGCTCCGGTTTTTGCCGGTTATTTTAGTATGGGAGCGGGTAGGAACGGCAAAAGTTTATGTGTGGTAGGCGACAATTTATATTTGGGTAGTCGCTACGTTTTTGGTCATCCGGAATTCAACATAACCAGCATTGCCGAATTAAGCCAAACATCATCAACCTCGCCGCTTGGCTATAAAGATATCAGCGATCCGTTTAGTGTTAACGGTATAATTGTGCGCAACGCTTTGGCTTTTGTTCTCACGGGTAGCGGTTCTAAAGGCGGTAACCTGCAACTGTTCAATATCGTCGATCCTGGTTCACTGGCTGACAATTTGCCGGTAGCAACCGTTTCTTTACCAGTTGGCGGTGGAAGCGGCGGAACTGCGCTGGATTGCGAAAGTGATTATGTTTATATCGGGTCGGTTGATGGTTCTGGGAAAAGCCATATTTCAATAATTACCGGACAATGATAAACGAAGCGGGGAGAGGATTCACTTTAATAGAGGTGGTGATTTATTTGGCGCTTATCGGGTTGTTGTTTTCGGGTTTGTTTGTTTCTGCTTTCGCGATCATTGAAAGCATCGGCCGCAATGATACGCAAATTATGATCTTGGAAGAAGGCAATTTTTTGCTGGCTAAAATCGAGCGGAAAGCGAATTCCACTTCCGCGATTTTTGAAGCGGAAACCAGATATTTGAAAATTAATGGAATCCCGCTTAATAATTCGAGCACGCGAGTCAGCAATTTGGAATTTGCCAGTTCGACCGATAACGGATTGATAACGGCAAGTTTTACTTTGAGCGCGAAAACCGATTCCGGGAAGGATTATTCGCAAAATTTTTCAACGGTTTATTCTTCACGCGAATGAAACGCTTTGATTCAAACAATGAAAAAGGTTTTGCCGCGCTTATTTCCACGGTGATAATCTCCGCGATTTTATTGGCTGTTGCTGCATCCGCGTCGCGCGCGGCTTTTTGGGCGAGATTTGATCTGCTGGCGCGCGAAAACAAAAAGATTAGCGCGGCGCTGGCGGAAGCATGCGTTAATGCCGCTTTGCTTGATTGGGCGGAAGGTAAAAATATTTCTTTGCCGAAACGGGTTGTTGTTGATGATTCGAAAGAATGCGAGATCAGCGAAATTAATAATATGGCAAACGGAGACCGGGAAATAAATACGCGCGCGAATTGGAAAAATTCCTATACCAATTTAAAAATAACGGCAAAATTAGATAAGGACAGCGGCGAAATCACGATCGGCGATTGGCGCGAATTTTAATTTTCGTTCCCATAAAGGTCGAAAAATAAGCGCAGCGAACAATGTAAATAATAAAAAATAAAAACAAAAATATGGAACAAACAAAAAATATGAGGAAGGCCGCCAACACCGGTTTTACCCTCATTGAAATTTTGGTCGTGATCGGCATGATCGCTTTGTTGGCCGCGATCGTGATCGTCGCCATCAATCCGGCCCGCCAAT
>CAZUST010000002.1:85403-88629 GCA_964623335.1 uncultured Candidatus Saccharibacteria bacterium | reverse complement strand
GGCGGATAAATAAACTACCGCGCGCGCCCAAGGCGCTTCGATAGTTTGATTCTCCGCCATTCATCCCTGGGGCAAAGCTCCGAGGATAAATGGCGGATAAATAAAAAATAATTAAAATCGAGGCGATTTTTGATTTCTAATTTTTGACATTTGTTGGAGGGTTTCCGCCCCTCGAATCAATGTCAGAAATTGAAAATCACGAATCGCCGCGGATATTGTCATGCAGCAAGATAAAAACAAGTTTTCGATCCGTCTGGGCGAAAAAGACTTGATCGTAGAAGTTAACGGATTAGCCGAACAAGCTAACGGCTCGGCGGTGATCCGCTATGGCGACACAATGGTACTAACTACCGCGGTAATGGCCAAGAAGGAGAAACCCGATATGGGATTTTTTCCGTTGATGGTTGATTACGAAGAAAAATATTATGCCGCGGGCAAGATCAAGGGGCCGCGCTTCATCAAACGCGAAACCCGACCAAGCGACGAAGCCATTTGTAACGCCCGCCAGATCGACCGGTCGATCCGGCCGCTTTTTGATGAACGATTAAAAAATGAAGTGCAGACAATCGCCACAGTATTATCATGGGACGCGGAGAATGAGCCCGACATATTGAGCATGTTCGGGATTTCGTGTTCGCTGACAATCTCGGATATCCCCTGGAACGGGCCGGCGGCCTCGGTACGCGTTGGCTATTTGGACGGCAGTTATATCCTTAATCCGACATACGAACAACGATCAAGGAGTGAAGTTGATGTGGTATTTGCCGGGATCATCCGCAACGAAGAAGTGATCGCCAACATGATCGAGGGCGGTTTCAATGAATCGCAAGAAGAAACGATCTTGGGAGCATTCAGGTTCGCCAAGCCATATATAAAACAATTGATCGATTTCCAACTGGAGATCGCCAAAGTCTTCGGTAAAAAAAAGATGGCCCTCAAAGAACCGGCGTTCGGCGGCGATTTCGAACAAGAATTGAGAAAGCAGCTAGGCAGCAGCTTAAGAGACGCGATTTATCAGAAAGAAAAGTCCGCGCGCGCGGAAGCGATGGACGCGGTCAAGGCAAAGTTGGAAGAATACGTTGCAACAACCTATCCGGAAGATCCGGAAAGGCTGAATTTCGTGAAGAGTTTTTTTGAACGGGAAACCGATGCCGTCTTGCACGATGAAATTTTGAGAACCGGTATCCGTCCGGACGGACGGACGGCCGACCAATTGCGGCCGTTGAGCGCAAGAGTCGCGGTGATCCCGCGGACACATGGTTCGGGATTGTTCCAGCGCGGCGAAACCAAAGCGCTTTCAACGGTTACTTTGGGAGCTCCCGGCGACCAACAATTACTGGATGGAATGGAAATAACCGGCAAAAAGAGATTTTTACACCACTACAATTTCCCGCCATATTCCTGCGGCGAAGTAAGATTCCTGCGCGCGCCGGGACGGCGCGAGATTGGGCATGGGATGTTGGCCGAAAAGACCTTATTGCCATTGATTCCATCGGTGGAGGAATTCCCTTATACCATCCGGGCAACGTCGGAGATAGTTTCTTCCAACGGTTCGACATCGATGGCGGCGTTATCGGCGGCAACTTTGGCGTTAATGGACGCGGGAGTGCCGATCAAAGCTCCGGCAAGCGGCATTTCCATGGGAATGATGTCAAAAGGACCGAATAATTATAAAATCCTAACGGATATCCAGGGACCGGAGGATCACTACGGCGATATGGACTTTAAGGTGGCCGGAACCCGCAAGGGCGTTAATGCGATCCAGATGGATGTAAAAATCGACGGGATTACTGAAAAAATGATGGCCGACGTTTTGGAGCAGAGCAAAAAAGCCCGCTACCAGCTGTTGGATACGATCGAGGCAACTTTAGCCAAACCCAGACCGGAATTATCGCCTTACGCACCGCGTATCATTATCATCCACATCAATCCCGACAAAATCCGCGAGGTGATCGGACCCGGCGGCAAAGTGATCAATGAGATCATTGCCCAAACGGGCGTGCAAATCGACATTGAGGACGACGGAACAATCTTCATTACCGCAGAAAAACCCGATGCCGGAACAAAAGCGACCGAATGGATCCAAAATATCACCCGGGAGATTAAAGTAGGGGAAATATTTCAAGGGGTAGTAAAAAGGATTATGAATTTTGGGGCGTTTATCGAGATTCTACCCGGACAAGAAGGAATGGTTCACATTTCAAAACTGGCCGACCACCGCGTTAATAAAGTGGAAGACGTGGTCCATATCGGCGATATGGTGCGCGTAAAGGTAATCGAGATTGACAATCAGGGGAGGATAAACCTGTCATTGAAAGACGCGGAACAGAATTTTTAAGATGTTTGAAGAAAGGCGGACCAAATCCGCCTTTTTTATTTTAGCGCCACATATGTGCAATGTGTAATATTTTCATTGCAAAGCGCAATTGTGTTAGAATGAATTAAAGTTTTGTGCGGTCTCGCGGCGACCGCAACTTTGGTTGTTAAAAAAACATCAGCCGCAAATCTCTGGCACGCAATTATGCTGAAAGTAAAAGAAAGCGCGATCAAAACCATGGCGGGCGCCGCGTTGGCAGCCGCCAACCAAGACGCTGACGCCGCCCAAGCGCCGGTTAATTCGACCGCGATTGTTTTACTTAATAAAAAATTGCGCGCCGGTTTTGGTTTTTCGGGATCCGTCCAAGCGGTCAAACCGGCCAGCGCGCCTTTTCCGATTGGTAAATCCGCAACCAAACCGATAGCACCGAAAATCTCCGCGGCGCCAATTAAAAGCACGCCCGCCCAAGCGACCGCGATACCCGCCGCGACGACCGCAAAAGCAGCCACAAGCGTCTTACCCACGGCGCCGGCAACCGTCAAATATCAGGATAAGGCAACCTTGGAAAACGATATTAATTCAATACTGGGAGGCTTGGGCGTTAAAGCAACGCAACCGGTTGATACGGGCAACCAGGAAAGAAAAGACCGCACCGAACGGCTAGCCGAAGAGGCCAAAAGGAGAGAAGAAGACCAAAAGAAAAAATTAGAAGAACAACGCCATGCGCGCGCGATTAAGGATGAAACGCCTCAAATTGCCACGACGGAATCCGAGGCAACAAAACAAAAAGCGGATGAACTTCAAAAAAAGGCCGAGGCCGCAAGATTGGCTGAAGAAAAAAGAAAACGCGAAGAGGCATTAAGATTGGCCGAGGAAGCAAAAAAGAAGGCCGAAGAAGAAAGAATCCGC
>CAZUST010000002.1:68147-85303 GCA_964623335.1 uncultured Candidatus Saccharibacteria bacterium | reverse complement strand
CAAGAGGAGGAAAAAAAGAGATTGGCCGAGGAAGCAAAAAAGAAGGCCGAAGAAGAAAGAATCCGCCAAGAGGAGGAAAAAAAGAGATTGGCCGAGGAAGCAAAAAAGAAGGCCGAAGAAGCCGAAGCAAAAAAGAAAGAAGATGAGCGATTGGCCGCGCAGGAAAAATTACGATTGGAGAAATTGCGCATTCAAGAAGAAAGACTCAAGGCGCGGGAAGATAGACGGCGAAAACTGGCGCAAATCGAAAAAGAACGGCGAGAGGGGACGGGTACCAAAACGGGAAACAATGGAACCACGGCTTTCGAGCCAAGAACCGGCAAAATGATGACCATGGCAATCGGAGACGATTTGGAAGTATGTTTACGTACTTTGCTTTCAAAGCTTCGGGCAAAACAAAGCCAGTTCGAAAAAGAACTGTTGGAGTTTCCGGAACTGCGCAAGCCGCTCGATCAAAAAAAAGACATTCTTAAGGCAAAAATCAACCGAATCAATGCTGATGAATTATCAATAGTAGAAAAAAACGAACAGGAAATCGAAGTCAAGGAAGCGGCAGAAAGGGCCAAGCTGTCCGAAAACATGGACGAACAGCTGAAAAGAGCCATCGAACAGAAATTATGGGCAATCGAAGATCAGCGCAAGGAGATTGAAAGACAAAGATGGGCAATCGAAGATCATATCAATAATATCTTAGCCGAAATCGAAGTAATCGATTCCCAAATCGACCAGAAATACAAAAATGAAGAATCGTTAAAACAAGAAATCAAGAAAATCGCCAACCAGGAAAAACTGGTGGAATTTTGTCTTGAAAAAAATAAGTTAGAGGAGGAAATCCTGAAAAACATCGAACAGCGCGATTCGGTTTCTCCGATTTTGGACGCGGCCGAAAAACGGAAGTTCGCGGCAAAAGAAAAATTTCAGGAACTCACGGAAAAAGAAACCACCATTAAGGCGGAGTTGGATGTCATTGAGCAGCGAGAAAAACAGGAAACCGATGTTGCCAAAAAGCGACTTATCGAACAATCCCGCTGGAAGGCAAACAGTTCACTAAAAAATACCATCCAAACCAAGTGGGAAGCCGAAGAAAAATTGAAGAATGTATCCATCGAAACCCAAACATTGCAAACCAGGATCAACGCGATCAACGAAAAAATAGATAAGATTCAAGCAGATATTGCCGCCAAGGAAACTGTTTTGGAAGGGGAGGGAATACCGATCCGCAAGATGCGGGACGCAATCGCGAAACTTTTCCAGGAAAACGGGCTTGAGATAGATGAAGAGATGTTAAAAGACATTGTTCAAGAAGACGAAACGGAAAAACCAATTCAATCCAACAAGCTTAAGGCAGAGCCAACAATTGCAATAAAAACCACCGAACCGATAGCGGCAAAACCGCAAACCCAGCCGACCAAAAGCCAAACCACAACCGGATTACAATCGCCGCCAGATCAACGGGCCGGCGCCGCAACTCCGGAACAACCCTCGAGCAATATTCCAAAATCCCAAGCAATGCCGGTTGCCCCGGCAGGCGCAACTTCAGCTTCCATACCACTTTCGTCGATATTGAAACCCGCGGCTCCGGTAGCACCGGCCGCGCCGGTGCCGAGCGCATCAACCGGCCTTGCGGGCGAAAATGCTTCGGCCGCGCCGACGACCGATAAAATTCCGGAATCGCCGGCTTTGGCACATCCAATTTTAAAGAACAGCGAACCGATACCGAACAACCAACCCATAACCGGGAAACCGGCGGTATCTGAAGCGGCCAAAATTATCAATTCCGAACCGGTAAAAATGCCCGCGCATACCGTTGAAGCATCCGAAACAACCGAGCCAGAAACTCCCAAAATGCCCGCAACCGTCATTAGACCGATCGATCCGGCGGGAAACATCAAAGCCGGGAGCAAAGCGGAAACCGAATTATCCTATCGCGAACCGATCATTGTCGAACCAGCGACCAATTTCCGTCAATTCGCCCAAAGATCATTCGGCGGTTTATCGGCGGCCGAAACCGCAACAGCAACAAAAGAACCCGAAAACGAGTTTAAACCAGTAAAAGCCAAAATTGAAGAATCTCCATTACCCGTACAAGAACAAAGCGCGGATGTTTGGCAAGATCGCTGGGGCCAAATCAAAAAAAACACAACCCCGGGAGCTTCTTCATCGGGCGCGCCGACAACCGCGAACAGTATCGAAGCGGATATTGAAGGGGTTGAGCTGGAAAGGCCAACCGGCAATAAAATGATGGTACGAATTCTGGTCGTATTATTGTTACTGGCGATTGTCGGTATCGCTTTGGCGCTAATTTTAAGGAAAAACGAATCGACGACACCGGCCAAAAACAATGAAACAGAAACCAAAACCGACACCACGGCAAAAACGAACAGCGACAAAGACGATTCGTCCGGCACAATGAAAAATGACCGGCAATTGACGACTTTGGCGACAATTTCAACCATACCAATAGTCACCGACGATCTTGCCAGCGTCCCCAACCTGATCCTTCCTTATACAAAAACCACACTGGAGGAAACCGGTTATCACAAGCTCGTGATCCAGAACAAGAAAAACAATACTTATGTCGGATTGAAACAGTTTTTAAATATTTACAAGATCAACGCGCCATCAGCTTTTTACAGCTCCGTGAGCGATGATTTCATCCTTTTCATCTACGCCAACAAGACCAAGAATCGGATCGGATTCGCAACCCAGGTCACCGACGAACAAGGAATAAAGGCGGCCATGAGCGATTGGGAAGAAAGAATAGTTGCGGACACGAATAATTTTTACAATCTCATCGGACGGAAAACCCAGAATGACCCGGATTCGCTGGAATTCAAATCAAATACCGCCTCTAACGGAACGGTTTACCGTTCATTGACCTTCGCGCCGGGATCGGATGCTTACACAATATCTTACGCAGTATACAACTCAAAGTGGCTGATCTTTACCACTTCGGAAGAGGCTTTGATCAAGATATTCGATCAATTGCCAAAATAATCATGAACCTGTAAAATAGTAGCAAGGTCGCCAAGGCCGAAACAAATGCCAATTATGAAAAACAAAAACCAAAATCTGGAACAGATCGAGGGTAGATTAAAAAAAGAAAAAGAAACGATCGAGCAAGAATTGAGTAAAATTGCCGTTCCCAACAAAAATGTTCCGGGCGACTGGCAAAGCAAGTTTCCTTACGGCAGCGGGGAATCGGGAACCGCATCCTTGGAAAGGCAAGCCGACGAGGTGGAAGAATACACCACCCGCTTACCCTTGGAGCACAGTTTGGAAACAAAACTGGCCGCGATTAACGCCGCATTGGAGCGGATAACCAAGGGCACCTACGGCAAATGCGGCAAATGCGGCAAAGATATCCCGATTGAACGTTTAGAGATATTTCCGGAAGCCGGTTTGTGCGTGGATTGTCAAGAATAAATACCATTAGAAAAACAGTACCTTCGGAGGGCTGCTTTTTCGTATATACGAATTAATTAACCTATCTGGGAGGAGATTAAAAAATATGCCGTCAAAGATAAACTCAGCCGCGATAATAGGTTTGGACGCGCAAATCATCGAAGTTGAAGTGGAGACATCTTACGGATTACGACGATTCGACATTGTGGGGCTACCGGACAAATCGGTACAGGAAGCCAAGGAGAGAGTGGGATCAGCTATTGAAAGTTCGGGTTTCAAATCACCCCACCGCGAACCGATAAAAGTATTGGTGTCTTTGGCGCCGGCAGATTTGAAAAAAGAAGGTTCTTTATACGATTTGCCGATCGCTTTGGGGTATTTACTGGCCAATAAGAACATAAAGCTGGATCCGAAAAAGCGGGTTTTTATCGGCGAACTGGCTTTGGATGGCCGCTTACGCCCGGTTAAGGGCGCGGTAAGTTTTGCAATCGCCTGCCGGGAAAAAGGAATCGAGGAGATTATTTTACCTGAAACCAATGCCGGCGAAGCCGCACTGATTGAAGGTGTAAACGCTATCGGAGTAAAAACTTTAGCACAAGCAGTGGCTTATCTTGAAGGAAGGACGGTGATTGAGCCGGCCCGCCCAAAAGATACAGACGCAAGCACCAGCGATCTTACCAATGACTTGGGAATGATTTCGGGGCAGGAGGCATCCAAGCGGGCATTGCAAATCGTGGCGGCCGGAGGACATAACATTTCAATGTGGGGTCCTCCGGGAACCGGCAAAACCCTGCTGGCAAAATCCCTGAACACAATCTTGCCGCCGCTGGATTTTTCGGAATCGCTGGAAGTAACCAAAATATACAGCGTTTGCGGGTTATTGAAGCCCGAAACACCTTTAATTACCCAACGCCCGTTTCGGGCACCGCACCACACTTCGTCGGAAGCCGCGCTGATCGGCGGCGGCAACCCGCCAAAACCCGGCGAGATAACCTTGGCACACCGCGGGGTGCTGTTTTTGGATGAATTCCCGGAATTCCGGCGCGATACCTTGGAAGCGCTGCGCCAACCGATAGAGGAAGGAAGGGTAAATGTTCTGCGCGCCAAACACGCACTGAACCTGCCGGCGCGATTTATGCTGGTGCTGGCATCGAATCCGTGTCCGTGCGGCAACTTCGGCAATCCGGAGAAAAGATGCTCGTGCTCCAATTCGCAGATCGCGATGTATCGCAAAAAGCTATCAGGGCCTTTGATGGACCGGATCGATTTGTTCATCAACGTGCCGGCGATAAAATACGAAAAACTCGCGCACACGAATTTCGACGAAAATAACAGCAGCGCCAAAATCAGGGAAAGAGTTGCGCAAGCGCGCGCCATTCAACAGCAAAGATTCGGGAAAGCCATAACCAACGCGGAAATGGGAATCGCCCAAATAAAAGAATTTTGCAAAATTGACAACGATTCGGAAAAACTTTTGAAAGCCGCCGTGGATTCGGGAAGACTTTCAGCGCGAGGTTATCACCGCATTTTGAAAGTGGCGCGAACGATTGCGGATATCGATGGGGAAGAAAACATCGGCATTGCCCAAATATCGGAAGCGCTGGCTTACCGGCCGCAAGGCATTTTTGAGGGATAAAACCGCAATTTTAGACGAAAAAGGGATCATCTTGAGAGAAAATCGCGGCTTATACGGCATCCTGGAGGCAATTGAGCTTATTTTAGGGGTAAAATCGGGGCGTGAAAATTAAAAATCCCCATTTGAATGGAGTTTTTAGTTGAAATTTTAAATTTTCAAATTAGAACCTCTGGCCCGCGCCGATAACCTCAAAGTGAAGATGGCAACCGGTCGAGTTTCCGGTCATGCCTTCGTAGCCGATAACATCACCTTTCTTGACTTCCCGGCCCGCGGCAACCGTAAGCGACCGCAAGTGGTAGTAGTGGGTAATGATCGCGCCGCCCATGTGGGAAATGGCAACGTTATTTCCCGCGCCGCCATTCCAGCCGCCGGCCACCGCTTTGATAACGGTTCCGGACGCGGCCGCGTAGATCGGCGCGCCGCAATAGCCACCGGTCAAATCAACCGCGTTGCGAAAATGCAGCCCCTGCGTACGTTTGCAAGCCGCACCCACGGGGCAGAGAAAATAATTATTGGGGAGGCTAACTCCCGAAGATTCCTGCGAAACGCTCTTACCCGAAGCCAGACTGGTAGCCTTTTTCTTGGGAGCAACAACCGGGATGATCTGTCCGTTGGGAACCACCAGTACGTCGCCGATGAAAATGTCGTTCTCACCGGACAGATCATTATAAGCGATGATGTCGTTGATATCGGCTTTGTATTTTTCCGCGATCTGCGCGATCGTATTACCCGCAACCACATAATGAATGACACCGGTAGCGGGGGGAATAATAAGTTTTTGGCCGCTTTTTAATACCGTACTTTTTGAAATGTCGTTAGCCCAGGCGATAGTATCAGCGCTAACGCCGAATTTATCGGCCAAAGCGGTAATAGTATCGCCGTCCCGAACCTCATATTCGGTAATGGTTTTTTTATCTTCATCTTCGATGTTCTGACTTTCCCCCACGATGACTCCCAAAACTTTAGGGGTAATCTCAACCGGAGGGATAGCCGCCTTCACGCAAGCGGCGTCGACAAAATGATAATCGGGAGACTCGGGAACGGTCTGGTCTTGGGCCCGGGCGAACATATTTTCAACCGCCGCGCCAGCAGTAGCAATATTGTTACCAGATTTGGCCGAAACCTGACTTAACGCTTGGCGCGAAGCGACTGATCCGACAGCGAACAAAACCACTCCAACAAGGAGTAGTTTGGCAAAATTCTGAATTTGCGTCTTAATACACATCGTAACTTTCAAATAGAAGCCCTCAAAAGCGTAAAGTCCCGTTCAAATTCAGGGCAATTAGAACAACAGCCCAACACTATTATCCTATTAAAACCCTTTAAATTGTCAATAGCTTCAACAACATTTTTCATGGTAAAATAATTATATAAATATATGGAGAAAGATATTAAAACCACAACCAAAAGACAACCCAAAGTCAAGCCCAAAAAACGACTGGGGCAAAATTTCCTGACTGAAGCGACCGTGGTCAACAAATTGGTCGCGGCAGCCGAAATCAATCCGAACCAGACCATTCTGGAAATCGGACCGGGCACCGGCAACCTGACCGAAAAACTGGTAGAAACCGGCAACAAAGTACTGGCGATCGAAAAAGATGCGGAAATGATCGCGGCCCTCAAAACAAGATTCGCCGGCAAAACCAATTTCGAATTGAGGCGCGGAGACATCTTGGAATTCGACGAAGCAATAATCGCGCCTCCCTATAAAATGGTGGCCAACCTGCCTTTTTATCTGACAGGAGTTCTGATTCGAAAATTTCTGGAAAGCAAAAATCCTCCCGAATCAATGACCGTAATCGTACAAAAGGAAGTGGCCCAACGTGTCGCGGCCATGCCGCCAGATATGAATTTGTTGGCGGTATCGACGCAATTTTACGCCAAACCGGAAGTTATCAGTTATGTTTCCAAGGGTTGTTTTTGGCCAGCGCCCAAAGTTGACGGCGCGATTTTAAAACTTACCCCTTACCCAAAGACAGGGAGGCGGGCGGACAAGAAGTTCGTCGGACGGTTTTTTAAATTAATGAAGGCGGGGTTTTCACAACCGCGCAAACAGCTGGCCGGAAATCTGGCCAAGGAATTTAAAAAAACCCGGGCCGGAACCGAACACATATTAAAAAAGAACGGGATCGACCCGAAACGCCGGGCAGAAACTTTAACACTGGAAAATTGGACTCGCCTCGCCAACGAATTTGAATTATAATTTGTTAATGGCTCCAATTCCGACAAAATCACAGCCCGGCAAACGGCGCGCATTGTTTGGCGTGTTTTTTACGTTATTGATAATTTTAACACCAATGGTGGCGGCGGCGTGCGGACATTGGTATTACGAAAGCCGGCGGGCGAAAACTTGTCAGGAGAAAACTGTGGGCTATTGGGAGATTTGGGATGTCAGAGATTGCTGTTCCAGCTGCCAAACGGGCAGTTGTTGCAGTTGTTATCGTTGCGACGAGCACATCCGCACTTGCGACGCCTGGCAGATCGCGGTTACGGCTCATACTTCGGGCCAAAGCGGGGACTGGGGGGTTTGCCAGTGCAAAAAAGAATGCTTAGAATCGCCTTACGAAAATTCAGGCAACCCGCAATATTTTAATGATCCGATAAATAAAACCACTCAAAATCCGTCGAATATCAAGCTACCGGTGGTTTTTTCCTGGAAACAGATCAGTGGCTGGAAAAACGACGGGAAATTCGCTATCGATGAGGCGCCGAACGTGAATTTCGGCCCCCAAAGCTATCGGGTGGAGATCCAAGACACAACTACCCAAAACGGCATCGACAATTTTAATTTTGCCGCGGAGAGCAGCGACGATACAAGTCCGAATAAAGAATACGCCAAAAGAAAAAACTCGGAACGGATTGAGACCATCGGCGGCAAAATGGCTTATTATAAAGTAGTGGGAACCAACGCATGGAATTCGGTTACCGATGCTTGGCCGTGTTTCTTCAATTCCAATGGGAAATACCGCTGGCGCGTGCGACCGTGCTGCGACGCCTTCGGCGCCGACTGCAAGGAATTCGGCGACGATGAGGGATGGTGGTATTTTTCGGTCAGCACCGCACCGGAGCTGATAAGTCCGTCGGATACGGATTGGAATGGCGCCGGGCCGTATAAAAATACCGCGGCCGAAATCTCTTTTAAAGATATCAGGGAAGGGGTAAATCCGCTCAAATGGTGCTCGGCAAAACTGCCGGACGAGTTGCAGACAGAGGGGCTGCCGACAAAATACGCGGGCTCTTACCAGCTGTACGTCACTTCAAATGAAGACAACGATGTGGTCAACGGCATCCAAGGAATCATCAATTCCGTTACTTCGGCCTATAACAACTTGAAAAACTGGATATATGGCGTCTCATCGGGACAAACCGAGGCCGAAGAAAACCAGAAGACCCACGCGTTATCGGTAATCAACGGCCAGATAATTTCGGATGTTTTCCCGAATCCAACAACTGGCGACGTGGAAACCTGGTATCCGGCACAGGCCCGGGGAGACTTGGCATATTTTTCCCGCAATCGAAGTTATACCTGGATGCTAAAGACCTGCCCAAACGAAGCTACCCGCGACGAATTCGAAGACAAAGAGAATAACGACGACTGCTACGAAGACAGCAGCCAGCAATGGAAATTCATCACGATTGACGAAAAAATACCGGCGCCCGAACCGATATCGCCAAAGGACGACTCAAGCGGCGAAGAACCGGTCGGTTTTCCGATAAGCATCACTTGGTCAATTCCCGCCGGCGCCAATTCATTTCAATTCAATACCGATATCGGTAATTTTACCGGCAACCGGCCGACAACCTGGAGCACAATTCCAAATAAAGAAACTCAAGCGGTCGATCCGAACGCAATGACCCTGAATGACCCGGCAATAAAGCTAAACACCGCCTATCATTGGAAAGTAAGGTCGTGCGCGATGTTTGATTCGGGTAAAAAAAATCCGGGCGATTGCGATGACTGGTCCAAAGAATATTCGTTCGTAACCACGGGACGGCCGCCAAAAACCGATACCATGAAACCGGACTTGGGAACCACGATAACTTTTCCGCAAAATTTTACTTGGGAAAATGTGGGCGGCGCCAAAGCTTATATCATTGAACTTTACGACAGCAATTACCGGAAAATCGCCGCCCAAACAGTCCAATACGACAGCAATCAAGAAAATCCGCCGACGGCGCAGTTTGGCTACCCCAATATCACCCAGCCCGCGGAAGGCACAGCCAATACCACATACCACTGGCGCGTACAAACGTGCGCCGACAGCGAAACAAAGCACTGCGGCGACCCAAGTGAATACCAAAATTTTACGATATACCGGATTGCCGCGCCCACATTAACGAGCGATGAAGATGAATTCGGATCGTTGCGGGATTTGAATTTGGAATGGAACAGCCGGACCAAAGACAACCTAGTGTTAATCACTTATTCGGGAGGATCGCCCCAGGAAGGATGTTTAACGGGCGGTTCGATCGCGAACTTCAAATCGTCCGACGGAACCTGCACGTTTACCAACGGCTGCGTCGATCAAAATGTCTCGACTGGCTGCGCCGGCACCTATTCCTATACGATCTATCCCTGCGTAGATATAAACTGCTCCGACAGGGGAGACGCACTCACGGGAACTTTTAAAATCAAAGCCACCGGCACTTCATCGGGTTGGGGTAATTTCCAGGTTTGCGGCCAAAATACCGACAATCTCGATACGAAATGGAAAGAAACTGACGAGTGCACTATCGGATCGTTTTTTCTGGTGGTAAAGATGATCATTAATTTTCTGCTTTTTAAACTGGCATTCATGATACTGCCGGTTTTGGCGCTGATAAGCGGGGGCATGTTTTATTTGGGAATGAACGGCAAAGATACCATTCCCACAATAAAAAAAATGTGGAAATACGCGGGAATCGGCTACGCGCTCATGTTCATGGCCTGGTTATTGGTCTCTTGGCTGCTGGCGGCAATCGGATTCAACGCGATTCATTGGTACCAAGTCTTTTAATTAGAAAAATCAGCCTTCCGCTTCTTTGCTAAACCGGGTTTACGATGGTGGTGTCGCTTTTTACGGCTACACGCGAAATCAGCGGGCCAACACGGTATTACAATTATAATTTTCCAGTCGCGCCGGCCGCCGCTTTTGCCGCATTCAAGGCAAAACGCCGCAAGGCAAAACGGCCATTCCACAATCAAACATAAAATCGTATAATAATTGAATGGAACCAACCATCACGCGAAGGCGGTATTCTTTTTTGAATTAAAAACTTATTTCCACAATCTATGGCGTTTAAAAAAAATCTAATATTGGCGGCAATTCTGGGAATTACCGGAATTACCGCCATCCCCGGCAATTGCGGCGCGGATACTTTCAATATAAGCAACGCTTGCGATGCCACGATTGCCAGCAACCAAGGGAACGTCGATTGTTCCTCTTGGCAAAAGGGATCCAAGGCAACCTATAAGAGCATTGATGTGGCGACCTGCATCTGCGCGAACACCTGCCTGGCCACCCCGGCAAATCATTACTATTACGACGATCCGATCAATAAAACCAGGCAGACAGACGAAAACAACATAACCCTGCCGGTCATATTGGCTTGGGATGATGTACCCGGATGGAAGAAGACGGACGGATCTTATATTTGGTATTGGCCAGATTGGAGCGTGGGCGGATCCGACAACGCCACTGCCGACATTTTTGCGGCCAGATCATACCTTTTGGAAATCGATAACACCAACAATGACCTTAACGAGTCGGAAAGTTCCGGCGGAATTTTCCGAAGAATATTAACGACCAACGAGTTCAATCCGCAGAGTCTTTTTTATCCATGCTTTTTCAATTCGGCAACCACTTATAAATGGCGCGTGCGGCCTTGTTGCAACGAGGATGGTTCGAATTGCCAGCTCGAATCGCAATCGACCTGGTGGACGTTTACGACCAGCGGCGCTCCCGAACCGGTTGATCCAAAAGACCCCGACTGGAATGGCAGCGGGAAAGCGACAGGAATATCATTCGACGGGCTTCAAGCAAAATGGTGCCGCGCTTATTTTCAAAAAACCAAGAGATTTGCCACTTCATACAAGCTGAATGTGACTTCCGACGAATCGGGAGTCCAAGACTGCCATCCGCTAATGAAAATTGACGGAAGCTGCCAGGATGATGATATTATGGCGGATCCCGTTACCGGCCAAGTTTATAGCTTTATCGATACCGATAACATCACGAAAGTCCCGTATCCGACATTCAACCAAGTACGCCAAGACCACGCGCTTTTTACTCGCGACCGGACTTATGTTTGGAAAGTGAAATCCTGTTATGACGACATTGCCCAAAACTGCAGCGATTACGGCCAAGCATGGACATTTACCACAAAAAACGACCCGATCGGCGCGCCAAGCGCCCAATCACCGGCCGATGACGCTTCGGGCGAGAAATTAGTGGGATTGCCCGTAGGCCTTACCTGGTCAATGCCCGACGGCGCCAATTCTTTTATTTATGAGACTTCTTTCATATCGGGCGAGAGAAAAACCGGCCAGACGACCGTGCCCAATTCCGATTCCGCCGCGGGCGACATCGCTTTATTCGATGCCGACAATTTAAAAGCAAGCACAGTCTACAAATGGCGGGTACGCGCCTGCTCCAATTTCAATTCGACCAATTGCGACGGCTGGTCCCAATGGTTTTCTTTCATGACCACGGGCCGACCACCAAAAGCAAACACCCTGGCCGCCATTTCCGATATCCCGGCGACTTTTTCGTGGGAAGCGGTTGAAAACGCCAAATCTTACAATTTCAGCCTCCAAGCGGCGGGAAAGGATCCCGTGATAACCGTTTTAAATAACGAAAAAACGCTTGAGAAACCGACTCACATCGTGAAATATCCGGATATCGACCAGGAGACGACCTATTATTGGAAAGTACAAACTTGCGCGCACAGCGACGGCACGGTTTGCGGCGACTGGAGCGCCGAAAATTCCATAACCACCGGCGAGATCACCACCCCGCAGGCGATCAGCCCGGCCCAGGGAGAGACGGTTTACGCCGACCAATTGAGCCACCAGCTTTCTTGGAGCGAGATAAAGAATTCCGCAGCTTACCACTACACACTTACCCTGGTCAATCCGGCCGAAACCAACTGCCAGCAGGACACTATCGACGCGATAACCAAACAAACCGCAATAACCGCGCAAATGAATTGCTTGGGAGAGTACACTATGGCGGTAGAGGCATGCGTGGATGCCGGTTGCGAAAGCGTCAGTCCGAAAGGGGAATGGAGCTTTACACTGGAACAAAGAACGCCGACAAATAAAAATTCACTGGCGGTTTGCGGCAGCGGTTATGACAATCCGGATACTCCATGGAATGAACGCGAAGAATGCGGCATCAAACATATTGCTTTGTTTATAAAAATATTCATTGATTTCCTGCTGTTCAAACTATCGATGTTTTTATTGCCATTGATGATCGTGGCAACCGCGGGTTTGTTCTATTCGCCGTTTCGCACGCCCGAACTGCTGGACCGGGTCAAGACCGCTTGGAAAGCGATCGGCATCGGTTATCTGCTATTATTTTTTGCTTGGGTGATTGTTGGCATCATACTTTCTTTAATGGGCTTCCAAGGTTTATGGTGGAAAATACTGTAGAAATCAAAACCGACCGCAAGAAAGGGCCGGTGTTGCCGAAAACATTAGCGTTTATCGCCGCGGGTATTTTTATCGCGCTGGTATTTTCGGTTTACTGGCGGATAAACCACGCCCGCGACTTTCTGGGCAACGGCAACGCGATGATCCCGGAAATAAACAAGATCAACGGCGAAATGAACGGATTGGAAGATATCATAAAGCAGGCGCAAGGACAATCTTCCGATAATACCGATCCATATAAAATTTACACGACTCCCGACGGATATTTATCAATAAGATATCCATCATCATTCGCGGACGGCAAAAACGTCATGGAGCAAGCCATGGGTACAAATCTGGATTCAACCAATTTTTTGCTCTACGCCTATAAATTCGATACTTCTTTCTCCGCCATGAAACCGATCACCCTGGTAGCCGCCCGCTATGACGCCACTTCAACCGAAGACGTGGCCGCACAGATAAAAAACGCCCTGGACAAGCAACTTTGCCAGTCGGACATTAAGGAATCCGAGGCAATCAACAGCAATACCGCATACCGGATGTTCGATTCAACTTATAAATGCGGCGATCAAGGAGATTTGAGCCTTTGGCAAGCCAGAACCGCGATTATCAGGAAGAACGATACCGAATTCTACGCCGTAACCGGAGCGACGATAAGCAAAAACTGGGAAGCGGCAAAACTGGAGATAAATTCCATGCTTGAATCGATTTCGATCAACCGGCCAACACCGGAAATATCACCGGAGAATCCCGCGGAGACACCAACAAATAACCAACCGCAAAATAATGAAACCGCAGATTAAATCCATTTTAAAGCGAAGCGCCCCGCTACTGGTATTGGCAATCGCAGGATCAGCGGCGACCGCCCAGGCGTTTACTTTTCAGACTCCATGGCCGCCGTCGCCGATGGGCACGGACATCCAAGCTCATCCAACGCTTGATTACGGCATAAAATATCTTTATGAATGGGGAATCGGTCTAGGGGGCGTGGCGGTTTTCGTTGTACTGGTAATGGCCGGCTTCCAATACATCACTTCGGTGGGCGATCCGACCAAGATGAAGGAAGCGTTCAGGCGCATCGAAGACGCGGTGATCGGCCTTTTGATTTTACTTTCGTCGTGGGCGATCTTAAATTTCGTCGGTCTTAATTTAAGCTCGATTAAGATCACGATGTTTACGCCGCAGCAAATTGATCCGACAAAAACTTGCACCGGTGTTGAAGGCGAACCGGCAAACGAGTGCTGCCAAACCACCGACAAAAACGGAAACACCGTCAATATCACCAACTGCAATCCCAATTTATGGACCTGCACCAAGGGTAATGGCACCGACAAGGGCACCTGCCAACCAAACACCAAAACCCAAACCTGCACCAAGGTGAAAATTTATTACGATAACAATTCAAGCGTTCTCGAAATCGGTCCCGGTAAAACTTTTCAATTTAACCAAAAAGTTCCATTGGCAACTTCAAAAACGGTCTCGAAATTGGAGCGCTGGTATGATGACAACGGGCAGTCAACGCTGTGTTTTGATCCAACCAACAAAGACGCTAAAGATGCCAGCATACACAAGCCCTGCGATTGTAACGTACAGCTGTTGACCAAAATATCTTCGACGCAGACCGGCGGCACCAACACCGATCAGTGTTCAAACACGTCCGGCAATGTGTTTGTGGTAAATACCGCCGATTTCGTAAGTAACGACAACAGCGTAAAGATCGTCTGTGTTTTGGTTTATTCACCCCAATAGTTTTAAAAAATTATTGACAAAAAACATTTTATCCCTGAATCCTGAATTGCGAAACTCTTTGTATTTCGGGGTCTACCCCCGGCGCAACCGCAAGAGTTAGTTCCTTCCGATAGCATTTGAATTTAAGGGTTTCGTAATTCAAAGATTTTATACAAATCAAAAAATGACCAAGCTAAGATTAATAGCGATTCGCGGCTATCTGGCGATCGCAAAATTAAATTCTCCCGGGACAAAGCGTAAAATATTACTTTCGTCATTTTTGGCGGTAGCGGTTCTTTCACTGATGTTTTCAGCAAAAACCGCGCTTGCCGAGGGAGAATATGGATCGCTTTTCGCCGCCGGAGCGGGAAGCTTCATTAAAATAATCGAAGAAACCGCGGTCTGGGTTATCGGCGGCGCCTTTGCCGTTTATTTATCCGCCAACGTCCTGCAGTGGGTAGTGAACAGCCAGACAGAAATGATCCAGTTTAACGGCGATTTCATCAAAAACGGGTTAATGACTACGCAGGGATTGGCCGACGCGCTGTTAATATTGGTATTCGTGATCGCCAGCTTCGGGATAATTTTCAAAGTAAGGGAGTTTGAAGCCAAAAAAACCGTCATCACCATCGTGCTGGCCGCGATATTCACGCGTTTCGGCACGCTAATCGTAAAAATGATGGTGGATATCGGCAATATCGCGATCAACACGATCGTGGGCGACAATACTGATCTGATCGTAAAATCAACCTGGCCGCTGGTTAAGGACGCGCTCTTTTCGGCAGGAACGGCGATGGGTTCAATGGCGGCGTACGCTGGCGCACTCGCGATTCCATATCTTAATCTAGCCGCGGTAGGGGTTGGCGTCGCCAGCATAGGTTCCGTCGCCGCCGCGTTGGTCACCAACAATATTAATGCCGTGGCACTGACCGTGGTGAATTTTTTGGTCAAATGGATCTTTGAGATCGTTGCCTGCTATGCTTTGAGCGGAGTTTATATCACCTTTATCCTGTTGTTCTTGTCGCGGGTGTTCATGATCAGTATTTTGACGGTGATTTCGCCGCTGGCGATCATGGCCTATGCCTTACCTCAAACCAGAAAATTTTTCAACCAATGGTGGAGCGCGCTTTTCAAATGGACGTTCCTGGGGGTATGGACGCTATTCTTCCTGATGCTGGGAATCGGGTCGGCGGGCTTTATAATGCCAACACAGGCACAAGGAATTACGGGAACATTGAATGACGGAATATTTTCACAAGTAGTCATGGATTCGGGAATACTATATTATCTGTTTTTGATAGTTTACCTGGCGCTGGTACAGGATATGGCTAGCAAAGAATCGGGCGGAGCGGCGTCGTTATTCAAAGGAGCGATGATCGGCGGCGGAGCGGCGGTGGTAACCCACGCGATCAAGCCGGCGGCGGGACGGGCGCGCGAATACGCGACGGACAAAAATTTAGCTGTCCAACAGAAGCTCGCCAATCTTAAGGAGGGGGAAAGCTTAGGCCTTAAAGACAAGCTGACCATGCACATGACGGGAATCACGACCAAGGCGCTAGAAGAAAAGCAGCTCGATAATTACAGCTCAATGTTTTCGGGCGACCACAAAAAGGCGGCGGCGGGAGCCGAAACCTTTTCCAAGAGCTTTAGTCTTAGCAAGCTGGCTACCGGAAAGGGACGGGCAGAGTTTTCCAATATCGACCCGATGGTCGATTCGGGTATTGCCGATATAGGAAAGACCAATACCGTCGAAAGTATTATCAAAGAAGGCCCGAAGGCTTCCCTTATGAAGGCAATTTGGGCGATGAGAAACGCCAAAACCGAAGACCTGCCCGATCTAATCAATGGGTTAGGCCCCGAAAAGTCTGGCAGCTACCTGAATTACGCCATTAAAGAAGGCAAGCTTACCCCCAGCCAAATCCAGGCGATCGCGCGCAATACCAACGCGCTCGCTTATTCACCCGAACTGCGTAAATATTTCTCCGACAAGGATAAAGACCATTCCAATTTCGAAAGGGTGAAATCGTTCATGAACCTGGGAAATGTAATTTCCCCGCAACAGAAGAGCGACGCCGACAATCTTGTCGCCCGCATTATGAATCTGAAAGGGGCGACCAGAACTTATGATTCATTCAAGAAGATTGACAATGGTGTATTCGATAACGATGAAAATTTGAAAGCGATGCTGATTTCGGGCGAGGCGGAAATGTTTGGCTATGCCGCACGCACCAGCGGCGTCAACAACAAGAAATTACGCGAGGCGGCTAAATTAAATTTCGCAGATCTGGTAAGGGCGAATCCCGACATGGTCGACGCAATCGCTAAAAATTTGGGAGCTTACGGGGATATAGTTCCGGAGAACATAAAAACCGCGGCCGCAACGCAGGCGAGGGACGAGAACCCGAACTTGACGGGAAATGCTTTGAGCGAGGCGATTAACACGGCGATTAAAAACAATATAGAAGGAATGACCAGGGCGGCACGACAACAAGCCCAGGCCGCCGCGCAGGCCGCCGCGCAAGGCAGACAGCAGAGTATTTAGCGCAACAAAATAATTAAAGCCGGACGCAAGTTCGGCTTTTGGTTAGAATGAAGCGAGGTAAAATAATTGGACAATTCAATTAGATCGAATTTATATTTTTATAGACGTTTCCCTATCCATCAATTACCAAAGACTTATCCCGGGATTCGCCTTCGGACAAACTACCGCGCGCTCAAGGCGCTGTGGTAGTTTGATTCCCCGCCATTCAT
>CAZUST010000002.1:12866-68047 GCA_964623335.1 uncultured Candidatus Saccharibacteria bacterium | reverse complement strand
GGACAAACTACCGCGCGCTCAAGGCGCTGTGGTAGTTTGATTCCCCGCCATTCATTCCCGGAGCAAAGCCCCGAGGTATTCCGGCGGGGAAATAAACTACCGCGCGCTCAAGGCGCTGTGGTAGTTTGATTCCCCGCCATTCATTCCCGGAGCAAAGCCCCGAGGTATTCCGGCGGGGAAATAAAAAAGGTCCGACATATTTATGCCGAACCTAAACTTTTCTGTTTTTCTTCACGCCACCTCCCGAAGCATTAGGTTCTTTCTTTTTTTCTGTTCCTGCTCTCTGAATCTCTCTCTGAATCTTTGCCACATCCGGATACAGAGTCGCAGTAACCAATTTTTGAATAGGATCCATGGGCGGAACATTTTCGTTAAACATACCCGACTCAACCATGGAGATTGCCGCGGCCCCACCTGCGGCAACTTTTTTAATTTGTGCGGCCATGCCCTTGGCGATATTGATCATCGATTGCTTTTCCCCCTCGGAAAGCGTGATCATTTCCTGCTTGCTAAGCTCAGCCTTTCTGACCTTAGCAATCGCTTCGGCATAACCACCCGCAAGACTCTTGCCCTCGACGATGATGGCAACAACCTCACGGCCAAGCTGGTTCATAATCCGGGTCCATTCTCCGCTGTCGCAAAGGTATTGGAAAAGCAACTTTTGGATGTGCGTATTGGCGCCAATCTTGGCCTCCGATTGGCCGGCCACCGCGGATACCTGATTCGGCGTGGGCGGAATGATTTTGCCGTTAACGGTTTTTATTTGTTCTTTCAGCCCCTCATAATCAATGATCGCAAGGGACTGCCACGCCTCCGTAATATTACCCCGGACAAGCTTGATAAGCTGGTCCATCGAGTCCGGTACCTTAATCACCGCAATCCCGATGTTGCGGATCTTGGTTTGCACCGATACTTCGGCTTTCCACGGAAAGCCGAACGCATCGATTAACTCTCCTTCTATTTCGACCGCGCTCGTCTTAACCGCCAGCGGGAAATACCGCTGGCGATTGCGGCGGCGGAAGGGGATACCATCGGCGCCTCGCTCCCACCAAATCCAGTCGTGCGTGGCGGCCCACTCAACGAACCACCAGTTACCAATATACTGGTAACCGAATTTTTCCTCGAAATCAATTCTGATATTGCGAAAAACCTTTTTTATTCTTCGCGTTAAGCGTACAACCGGAGTTGCCGCGGTGCCCGAAGACGGCTCGTCCGGCACATCTTTATCTTTATCGATTTCGGGATTATCACGGCCGGTTTCGGAGTCGTGCCGACAGCGACTTGGGACAATCCAATCGTTTTGATCGACGAAATGGCCCGGGTAATTGATCTTTGACCCAACATACAAACCGTGGGGTTCCCAATATTTTTCAGTCTTCAATATCTTTTGTTCTACTCCATTCACAATTACCGTTATTTCTTCGTGCTTCCCGGTACGCGGATCACGGTATTCTCTCTTTGCTATCGACGGAAAAGGGTCACGATTAATCGCGCAACCGAAATACGGCGGCGGGTTAACCAAGATCCTACCGTGCTTTATGCTATAAAGCACGCCGCCAATGATCACAACAAAACCTATCGCAACCCAAGCCATCCACCCCAAGCGGGGTATTGTTAAAGATGACGGCCCGATTGAAGCAATCAGATCATTCCAAGTTACCATACAACATCACCTCATTCTTTATGCTCTTTTCACTCTTCAGCCGACGCCAGATTTAAACGGAATATGTTCAAACGGAATATGAAATTTTGATGCCCAAAAAAACAAGGGCGAATACTGGCGTTATTATACAAAAAAAAATAGATATGTCAAGGTTAAGTATGGTATAAAAAAAGAGTTGCGCCTACTTTTTATCTTTGCGCAAACCCCATGAATTCTTACGATAGTGAAACACCACGACCGCGAACACCACCAGCACGCCGACAATCGGCCAACCGAAATCCATATCCATGAACCCGCCCACAAGGTCTACACCGTCCTTGTATCGGCCACTTACAATATAATTGGCGACCAATATAAGATCTAGGGCTATCAAGAATACCGTAAAGCGACCCAGACAAACAACGACCCAATTATTATATCCACGATGGTACAAAAACAATAGCACCATGGATAATATATATATAGGGATTAGGACTTCGGCGGCAGTTTCCAGCCAGGGCAGGTAATTGGTAAAATCGTTCGATTGGTAGCAAAAGTATCCAAATCCAACAACGAAGGCGGCAAGATACAAAGCCACATTATTCCATTGGTCCATGGCTGATTTAATATCCACCTTTATCACCCCTTATTTGGTTTTGTTGTTTGTTATATCATTTTTTTAAATAAAGTCAACGTGTATGACTTGCGGCGGTGATGTTATAATAAATAAATACTTTATTTCCTATACAAAAAATGATTACCGACCTTACCCATGAGCAATTTGACGAACTTTTCCAAAAATTGCCGGAGGACCTGCAGGACGCGATTTACGCCGGAGAAACCGGCGAAAACGCGGAGGCGATTTGCGAACGAAACAAAATCCCGGAACTTTTCAGCTTCCTGATCGACAGAATATTGAGTGTTTACCTAGGAATCCTGCCTCTCGATAAATTTTTAGAGGAAGTGGGGAAAAGAATTGAAGGAAAAAACGGAACCAAACAAATATTTTACGAGATTGACCATTTTTTAATCATGCCGCACCGGGAATCGATCGAAAAATTATATTCAAAGGACACGCAATCCCCGGCCGCGCCGATCGCCGCGCCGGAGCCCCCGAAGTGATCGCGACCAAATATATTTTTCATAGGCCCAGATTCACACAATCAACGAGGAGCCCGAAGTGATCGCGACCAAATATATTTTTCATAGGTGTTTCACCGGCCGCGGTCTGAAACCACGGCCAACGGCCTTAGCGAAGCGAATGACGCGAGCGCGGCATCAAATGCTTTTTTTGCAAAAGTACTCGCAAAGCAGCTAAGGAATCCTCATCTATCGGCTTCCAAGGGCTTATTCCGGGTCTGTCCTCGGAATCAAACTTATCGCGCCGCCTTGGGCGACGCGATAAGTTTGATTCCCCGCCATTCATCCCCCGGGCAAAACCCCGAGATCTCCTGACGGGAAAATAAAATCGAGTACAGCTTTGCAAACCGCCTCTTGACCGGGGCGGTTTTTGCAACATTGTTTTTGTGATATAATTAATTGTAATCAGAGATTAATTTATAATCTTCCATGAATTTCGTACTGCCCCAATTCATCGACATGGAGGCCAAAATCGTCGGCCCGTTAACTTTAAAACAATTTGGATTCGTCGGGGTGGGGACGACCATTTCTTTTTTGATTTATTTGCCCATGGCGGAAAGCGCAATGCCTTTGGCAATCGCCCTGATCGCGATTGTTGAGGGTATTTCGTGCGCTTTGGCATTCGTAAAAATGGACGGAATCAGCCTGCCGACAGTAATCCAACACTATATAATGTTTGCGACGTCGCCCCAAATATTTTTATGGAAAAATTTCGAACTGCCCAACCAATTGGTAACCGCGCAAGAGAAGATCGTGATCCAGAAAGCACCCACCAGTATCAAGATCGAGGCCACCACAAAAAAAGACAATCTCCAAAAAATACGCGACTACCTGGAAACCAAGTAATCTCAAAACTTAAAGTGCAGAACGCAAAACAAAGAATCAGATATGAAAGCAGGACGACGGTCATATTTATCCGGAGACAGACATCGGAACAAACTCTTGGAATCCGATGGGTGAGGATTCTCCCAGATAACTCCGCAAATCCTCTTACGAGAAACATTCTCTTTAGCCGTCGCGCGGGTTATGAACCCCGCCCGATGAAATACGTTCGGGAAATATATTTTTAATCAAAAAATTCCCAAAAATCCGACAACGACCGCAGAGAAATGGCAAAAAACAACAAAAATCGCAAATATTTTAGACATTTCCGCGAATCGCGGCCGACTCCAAACTTCTAAATTTTAGTTTTATACTTCGCGCTTCCTACCATGGCAATACTTTCAACACAACAATTTCTCGAGATCGACCAGATCAAGGACGGGATCGTGATCCTCAAAAATAAATCCCTGAGAGGAATAATGATGGTAAATTCCATCAATTTCGCCTTAATGGCCGAAGAAGAACAGAACGCCATTATCGGCCAATTCCAAAACTTTTTAAATTCTCTTGATTTCCCGTTGCAGATAATTATCCAAAGCCGCAGGCTGAACATCACCAGTTATTTGGATAAATTGAAAGACCTGGAAAACCGCCAATCCAACGATCTTTTGCGAACACAAGTTATCGAGTACCGGAATTTTATCAACGAGATCGTTTCGGGAGGGTCAATCATGAACAAATCATTCTATGTCGTCGTGCCATTCCAAACGATGATACTTCCCGGAACAAACACCGGTAAAGGAAAAAACAAAAAATCCGGACAGCCAAAAACTCAGGGACTGGCCCAGGAACAATTCACTCAAAGCAAGTCGCAGCTTTTACAAAGAATGGAATTCGTAGCTTTGGGTTTGCGGCGGTGCGGCCTGCAATGCATCCCGCTAAACAGCTTGGAACTGGCGGAGTTTTTTTGGAGCTCGCACCATCTTGAAGAATCGGAAAGGGGATATTACCCCGAGATCCCGCCGGAACTTATCCAGTAAAGAAAAGGGGGGCAAAAACCCAAAAGCGCCAAGCGCAAAGGGAAAACACAAAGAATACGCAGCGCACCAAGAAATATGCTTTGTTTTTACCTTGATTTAATTTTTATTTTCATATTTATATATTTTTATTATGGGTTTATTCTCTTCTTCCAAAAAAAAGAAAGACAAGGGTAAAAAGATATCCTTGCCGGGGCAGGAACTTCAAATGAAGACGATCAATATCAAGGACATTATCGCCCCGTCATCGATCGTATTGGCGGCGGATTATTTAAAGTTGGGCGAGCGATGCGGCAAGTCATTTTTTATTTTTTCCTATCCGCGCTATCTGAATTCGGGATGGTTCACGCCGGTTATCAATTTGGACACGCCAATGGACGTGGCATTTCATATTTACCCGATCGATACCGCCACCACACTACGGCAATTACGCAAGAAACTCACCGAAGTGCAGGCTGAAATCATAGACAGGGAAGAGAAGGGGTTGGTTCGCGATCCGGCATTGGAGATTGCCTACCAGGATTTGGAAAGCCTGCGCGACAAACTGCAAACATCAACGGAAAGGATGTTCCGATTGGGAATTTACCTGACGGTATACGAGGATGATTTCGATAAATTGCGCAATATCGAAACCACGTTGCGCTCAATTCTGGAATCAAAACTGGTTTACATCAAACCGGCAATGTACCAACAAAAGGAAGGGTTTATTTCAACTTCGGCTTACGGAATAGACAAAATCCAGATATACACGCCGATGAACACAGGGCCGCTTTCTTCGACTTTTCCGTTCATATCATTCGACCTTTCGGCAAACGAAGGCATACTTTACGGTACCAATCTGCATAATAATTCATTGGTATTATTCGACCGATTCAGTCTGGAGAACGCCAACGAAGTAATCTTTGCCAAATCCGGTTCGGGTAAAAGCTACGGGGTAAAGCTGGAAATGTTGCGTTCGCTCATGTTGGGCGTCGACGGGATTGTTGTCGATCCGGAAAACGAATTTAAAACCTTGGCTGAAGCAACCGGAGGATCGTTTTTGAATATTTCACTGGCATCGACGTGCCATATCAACGCGTTCGACCTGCCCGAACCGCGTGAAGACGAAAATCCGGCCGATGTCATTCGCTCCAATATTTTAAACATTGTCGGATTGATCCGCATCCTTTTAGGCGGATTAACTCCCGAAGAGGATTCAATCATCGACCGCGCCCTGACCGAGGTCTACGCGGCAAAGGACATTACCCCGGAAACCGACCCGAGCCTGTGGCCCGAACGCATCCCGTTGATGCAAGACTTGGAAGCGGTGCTGGAGGGAATGGACGGAACCGATTCGCTGGTACGGCGCATATCAAAATTCACCAAGGGATCCTACGCGGAATTCTTCAACCAGCCCACCAATGTGACGATGGATAGACCCTTGGTGGTATTTGGCATACGTGATATGGAAAACGAATTGCGGACCGCGGCCATGTACATCATTATGCACTATATCTGGAACAAGGTTCGCTCCAAACTGCGCAAACGCATCCTGGTGGTTGATGAGGCGTGGGTGTTAATGCAAAGCGAAGACGGCGCGTCATTCCTATACGGGCTTTGCAAGCGCGCGCGCAAATACTGGCTGGGAGTCACCACAATCACCCAAGACGTGGCAGATTTCATGAGATCGGCCTACGGCCAGCCGATAATCACCAACTCATCAATACAATTCTTGATGAAACAGTCACCGGCAACAATCGATGTGGTGCAAAAAACCTTCAACTTGACCGACCGCGAAAAAAGCTTCCTGCTGGAAGCTGAAATCGGAGAGGGGCTGTTCTTTGCCGGGCAAAAACACGTGGCGATGAAAGTGGTCGCGTCGTATATTGAAGACCAAATCATCACCACCAATCCGGAAGAATTAGCCAAAATCAAGAAAGTTAAAGCGGAGGTACAGAATCAAACATAGTAAAATTTGCTTGTTCGCAAATCAAAAATATATCTTCAACAGCGAATGTCGCCAACGCGGCACCAAAGATGCGCCCCCTCAAGAATGCTCGCAGAATACCTAAGGAATTATCATTTCATTTCCCAAGGGCTTGTCCCGGGGCACCTCCAGATAAAAATACGCGATGATCAGGCGGGGCGGATAATAACGCAGCGGTCAGTCCCAATACCCCGACTTTCCGTAACAATGTCGCGGCGCTTGCTTAGTTCCACATGAACGATCCTTCTCTCATAAGCACTCATGGGCGAAAGGGCCATTTCGCGCTTAACCAACGCCACCTCGTTAGCGGTGCTAACCGCCAATTCTTTTAAATATTCGCGGCGCTTTTCTTTATGGCCGTTAATATCCAGATCAACGCGGCATGGAACGCCGGTATTCTTGCGCAGCATCACTTTCAAGAGGTGCTGGATCGCCAATAAAGCCTCCATGTTCTGGCCAATGGACAATCGCGACTCATCAACCTTGGCCGAAATCATCACCGTACCATCACTTTCAGACACCGAATCGATACAGGCTTCGGGATCCAATTTCCAGAGCAGGTTTTCGGTTGTCCGCCGTACCGCTTTCAGATCGATTTTTTTATTGTTTTCGTCCATCGAATTTATATTTTTAAGTGTTTCGCCGTCCGGGCTACTCTTGGATAAATTTGTATTTACCGATTGTTCTTCAACGTCACATATTGCTGGCCAATAGTAAACAGACTGCTCGTCACCCAATATAATCCAAGCGCCGAAGGCAACCCCCAAAAAATCAAGACGGTAAACACCGGCATCACGTAAACCGATTGCAAACGCATTATTTCGGCAAACTGTTCCGACTGGTTGCGCTCCTTGCCGGTATTGGCGGGTTTGGGCGGCATCATCATTTTTACTTGCAAATACTGCAATACCGCCGCGATTATCGCCAACAAGGGATAGGCCGCGGATAAATTGATCATCCCCAAAAACATCGGATTAATGGAACCGGGATGAGGTAAAAAGCCATAAATCATCGAAAGCGTCCCATCCTTAAAGCCATTTAAAAATACCCAGTACAAGCCCCACAAGATCGGTATCTGGATAAGCAAAAACAAGAAACTGGCAAAAGGATTTATTTTGTTTTCCTGCCACAACTGCATGATCAGGGTTGCCTGTTTTTCCTTGTTATCCTTGTATTTTTCCTGAATTTCTTTCATTTGCGGCTGGATTTTCGCAGTAACCTTTTGCACCCGCAAAGATTCAGCCATTAAGGGATAAAGCAAAAGCCGGATCAAAACCGTAAGCAAAATAACCGCAACGCCAAAATCGTGTCCAGGAACATACTCGTAAAGCAAGATCAGAAGGTTGAAAAGCGGCTGATAAAGCAAAACAGTAAAAATATTCATGTTTCCAATTTATAAAATGCCGGCAAGCAGAAAAACTTTTTTTACAAGAGCACGCAATTCGTCAAATTCCCGGGTTTCCAAACCGGGGCAGGCGATAAGCACGCAGTCGCATTTTTTAACGATATCGGGCATAAGCGAGGCGACCGCATCCCTTAAGCGGCGTTTTAACCGATTACGCACCACCGCTTTATTGGAAACGCGTTTTGACACAACGAAACAAAAACGGGCGACATCGAGATCATTCAATGCCGTTTTACAGACCAACAGACCGCTTTTGCAACTTTTTCTATTGGCGAACACCCGATCGATGTCCTTCTTTTTCCTTAGGCGGTTGGCAGGCGGCAGCATAATATTGAATCATACCGTTAGTTTTGCCCGCCCCTTGGCCCGCCTCGCTTTCAACACGCGGCGGCCGCCGGTTGTTTGGGAACGTTTGCGAAACCCGTGAGTTTTGCTCCGTTTTTTGGTTTTAGGCTGGTAGGTAACACTCATGTTATTGGGTTATTTTCAACACGAGTTCATTTTACATTAAAAATCCGAAAAGTAAAGGCGAAGTTATCGTTACCGGTAATTATTAAAGGGGGGTTGTTTTTTAATTTTTTGTGTTTTTAAAACTTTAATGATAATCTCAATAATCAGCCAGTGAATAGTTTTATCCACATTGTACCCATAGTTATCCACAAGTTATAAACACATCCGATATATTGCGTTTTTTCGGAAAAATTTTCTATTTTAAGTTTTTTAGGCGGTAATTTAAAATTTAACATCCCAACAAACCCAAACCCGGTTAAATACTCCGTTGCGGAGCGCAAAAACCGGGGCGAACAGATTATTTCCGATACGACTTGTCTGGCGTTATAATTACTTACTAACCTCCACACGGTTTTGGCGCGCCATTTTTAAAAACCGGCGCGACATCGCGCGCATATCCCAATGACAAACAAAGAAATCTGGGATTCAATTCTGGCTCAGATACAATTGAACGTCTCTCCGGCAATATTCACCACCTGGTTCAAATCAACCAGCATTGTTTCGATTGAAAACGGGGAAGCGGTGGTCGCCACTCCAAATTCGTTCGCCAAAGAATGGCTAGAACAAAAATACCACAAGCAAATATTAAAAATCTTGCGGGACACCGACGGTTCAATCAGAGAAGTTTTTTTCAGGGTCGTCAAAGATAACCCGGCAACAACCAAACCCAAACCAACCACAACGCCCCCCGCAACGCAAACCACGCCCGGAGGCCAGATGGGGCTTGACGAATTTAAGCAAAATCGCGACACCAACCTTAACCCCAAATACAGTTTTGATGGTTTTATCGTCGGCCCCTACAACGAATTAGCCCACGCGGCCGCGTGGGCCGTCGCAAAAAATCCGGGGATGGTCTATAACCCGCTATTTATTTATGGCGGGGTGGGATTAGGTAAAACCCATTTACTCCAAGCATTGGGCAATGAAGTGTTAAATAACTTTCCCGAAAAAAAAATACGCTATATTCCTACTGAAAAATTGACGTCGGAGATAATTTACGGGATTCGCAACGGCACAATCGAGAGTTTGCGCGCCAAATATCTTGATACCGCCGTGTTTATTATCGATGACATTCAATTTATTTCCGGAAAAGAAAGGACCCAGGATGAATTTTTTTACATCTTCAACAGTCTATACAACAAAAACCTACAAATAGTCTTGTCGTCGGATCGCGCCCCAAAAGCGATCCCGGAACTATCCGACCGGTTAAGATCGCGCTTTGAGGGAGGGATGATTGCCGATGTCAGCTTGCCTGATTTTGAAACCCGGATGGCGATCCTTAAAACCAAATGCCAACAAGCAAACTTGGGTTTTTCAGATGAAATCCTATCCACAATCGCCTCATCAATCCAAAGCAACATTCGGGAACTTGAAGGCGCATTAACCAAAGTGGCAGCTCACACCAAATTCAAAAACATCAACCCAACCACTGAACTTTGCCAGTCGATATTATCATCCATTAACCCCAAAAGAGTGGTGAATTTTAAAAAAATAATCCAGAGCACGGTTGATTTTTACGATTTAAAAGAAAAGGATATTTTATCCGACTCGCGAAAAAAGGAAATTGTTAAACCACGCCAAGTGATAATGTACCTTCTAAGGGAAGAATTAAACGCTTCATTTCCTTTTATTGGCAGGAAAATGGGAGACAAAGACCACACAACCGTAATGCATGCCTATAAAAAAATCTCTACGGAGTTGAAAACCAATGAAAACTTCCAAGAAGAGATTAACATGTTAAAGCAAAAAATATACAATTCTTAGTTGTTGAAAAAATGTGGATACAACCATGAATAAACCGGAGGATGCACAACAGGAAGGGTGGTGAACAATTCAAACAAAGAAATACCGCAACAAAGATACAAACAATCAATAAACACACGAGACCAACAGTAATCCACAAATAATTCAAAGGGAAATTAAGATTAAAACGACAGTTTTCCACAATGTATATTATTAATACTAATTATAATTAATCAATAAAAATAAATATTAATACATATAACAACAATCAAATGAAAACCAAGATATTACAGGAAAAACTTTACCAGGCGATATCCCAGGTCGAAAAGATCACGGGAAGGGATGTTACCTTGCCAATTCTGAGCAATATCCTTTTAAAAGCAGAAAAAAATTCACTAACCGCGGTCGCAACCAATCTGGAAACGGGAATATCTTGGAAATTATTGTCAAAAACCGAAGAGGATGGGGGGATCGCGCTGCCAGCTCAAACCCTATCAGGATTGATAGGATCATTCCCGGCCGGATCAATCAATATTGAATCGGACACTGTTTCAGTGGTGATATCCGGAAATAAGCGAAAATCCACGCTAAAAGGGTTGAGCGCGGACGAATTTCCAGCGTTGCCGATAAATACCGAGGGGGAATTCCTAACAATCAAGGCGGAAATATTTTGCCAGGCTTTAACGCAAGTGGTTAATTTTACCAGTTCATCTTCAGTCAAGCCGGAAATCACCGGGGTTTATGCGTTGTTTGCGGACAACGAGATAAAGGTAGTGGCGACGGACAGTTTTCGTTTGGGTGAAAAGACAATCAAAATGCCCAAGGGTAAGGCGTTATCCAAAGAATACCCGATAATTTTGCCGGCGCGCGCAGTTAAAGAGATAATCTCGATTTTTGGCGACAAGCAATCAAATGTCAATATATTTTTTTCGGTAAACCAGGTGACAATCGAAGTTGATCCGGAAGATGACGCGGCGCAACCGCGAATACAATTCGTAAGCCGGTTGATCGATGGTGAATTCCCGGATTATCAGGCGATAATTCCCACAACCTACGCGGCCAGTATAACTTTTTCAAAGAAAGAGTTGTTAAACCATTTAAAATCGGCGGGATTATTCGCGGGGAAAGGAAACGAAATAGTAATCAAATTATTGCAAAAAGAAGGGGTATTGATGGTTATGAGCCGGTCGGCGGAGTTGGGTGATTATGAAAGCGAACTTAAATTGGAAAAAAATACCGGAGAAGACATAACCATTACTTTTAATTATAAGTTTTTGGCGGACGGGCTTAATTCAATTAAAGACGACAAGTGCCTTATGGAGTTTTCCAGCGATGACGGTCCCGGGGTGTTAAAACCCGCTGAAGGCGCGGATTTTATTTATATTTTAATGCCGATCAAGAAGTATTAAACAAGACAAAAAAAACCCGCAATCGGGTTTTATTTTACCCGAAAACGGGTAATTCCGTATCAGATCGCGGGAAAGGGTTCACTGGAATAATTGGGGAGGATTTTTTCCATAAATTGATGCCAGATCGGGCCGGCAACGACATATCCGGGTTCTTTATTCATTACTTCGTTATTGCTGTTACCGACCCACATACCAACCACGATTGAAGGGGTGTAGCCAATGATCCAACCATCACGATAATCACTAGTGGTGCCGGTTTTAACCGCCACATTGCTGTAGTTGGGAAAATACAGGGGGGAATTGTAGCCAAAAATCGGGGCGCGAGCGTTGTTGTCGGAGAGGATACTGCTGATCGTGTTGGCACTACGGGCGCTTAAAACCTTTTGAGGAGTTTTATCGTTTTCGTAAACAGAATTACCCTTGCTGTCAGTGATGCTAATGATGCCGGTAGGGGGCATGCGGTATCCCTGGGCGGCAAAAACACCATAAACCGATGTCATATCCAGTAAAGTAACTTCACCACCCCCCAAGACCAATGAAAGACCGTAAAAAGCGGATGGATTGTCTAGGGTGGTGATACCCATTTCTTTAGCCTTAGCGATACTATCGTTTAATCCGGCCATGGAATTCAATACTTTAACCGCAGGAACATTCAATGATCCAGCCAAGGCGAAGCGCAGGGTTACCGCACCCCGAAAACGAAGGTCGAAGTTTTGCGGGCAATATTCCTTACCACCCCATTTGCCAAAACAAGTGTAAACATCGTTAACAATGGTTTTGTCGTCGTAGCCTTTCTCGAAAGCTTCGGCGTAAACAATCGGTTTAAACGATGATCCGGGCTGGCGGCCGGGAGTTTGAACCGCGACATTATATTGCGGATCAAAAGAACAATCTTTCCCCGGGGTGCAGCCTTCGGGATAAGGGGTATCGTAATAATCACCGGAGCCGACAGTCATCGCTAAAACTTGGCCGGTTTTAGGATCGAGAGCGACCAGGGCGCCATTATGAGCATTGTAGACGTAATTTTTCTTAACCCCGTTTTTAACGATCTCCTGAGCTTGTTGCTGCATGTTCCAATCAAGAGAAGTGACAACCTTTAATCCAGCTTCCTGAAGATATTGCTTGCCGTATTGTTCTTCGAGCCGCTGTTTTATCCATAAAGTAAAATAAGGAGCTTTAATGTTGTTTTCTTTTTCGACAAATTTCACTTCTGTTTTTTTGGCGATATCGGCGTCTTGGCTGGACATATACCCGTCATCAACCATGCGATTGATCACATATTCTTTGCGCGCCATCAATTCATCGAAGTGATTGGGGTAGTATGACGGCGCTTGGATCAGTGAAATGATGGTGGCGGCCTCGGCGGCATTTATTTCAGAGATTGGTTTACCAAAATAATTAACACTGGCGGCGCCAACGCCGTAAGTGTTTTGGCCGAAAGGAACCTGGTTTAAATACCATTCAAGCACCTGATCTTTGGAATAGCGGCGCGTAAGCTCAATTGCCATCACGATCTCGCGAATCTTTCTTTCGATCGTCCGTTCATTAGTGAGAAAAGTGGAACGGATCAATTGTTGGGGAATGGTTGACCCACCCATGGTTGCTTTGCCGGTGACGATGAAATTTTTTATCGAGCGGGTAATACCTTCAATATCGATGCCGATATTGTTTTGGTAAAAATTCTTATCTTCGGCGGCAACCGCCATTTTTTTAACCGTGTCGGGGATGTCAGAAAAATTTACCCAGTTGCGTTTTTCTTCGCCGTATATTTCATATAAAAGGATTCCGCCGGAACGGTCGTAGATCTTGGTGGATTGGGTGGTGCTTTTTTCGGAATATTTTTCCGGACGGGGAAGATCGCGAGTATAGTAAATAAAAAGCATACCCACAAACGCGACACCAAGCAATCCCAGAAGGATCAGTATTCCGATAATATTAGAAACAATTGGCCAAAACCGGCCCGGTTTTTTATTGGGGCCCTTTTTGAATAACTTGATTTTGGACAGTTTTGGTTTTGACAATTTCATGAAAATTATTTAGTAATTCGGAAAGGAACCGGTTTATGAGGCGATTTTTTTATTGTAAAATGAATTTATATGGAAATAAACACTGATTCGCAAAAAATAAAAGAGGCAATGGAGAGAGGAGTGGAGGGGGTTTTTGAGAGCGCGACTCTGGCGGAAAAAATGAAATCCGGCCGGCAGCTGCGCATCAAAATGGGAATCGATCCCACCGCGCCCGATATCCATTTGGGACATTCGATTGGTTTGCGCAAGCTGGCGCAATTCCAAAAAATGGGTCATAAGGCGGTGCTGATCATCGGCGATTTTACCACCCTGATCGGTGATCCTTCGGGAAGGACGACCTCGCGGCCGCCGTTAACTCCGGAACAAATTCGAAATAACATGAAGGATTATATAAAGCAAGCCGCCAAAGTGATCGATATCGGCACGGCGGAAGTCCACCATAACAGCGAGTGGTTTGGCAACAAACCAATGTCGTTTTTAATGGATCTGGCGGGGCGTTTTACGGTGGCGCGGCTGATTGAACGCGACGATTTCCAAAGGCGGTTAAAGGGGGGGCTCGATGTGAGCATGCTGGAGCTTTTGTATCCGTTATTGCAGGGATACGATTCGGTGGCCGTCAAGGCGGATGTGGAATTGGGCGGTCATGATCAATGGCTTAACTTGTTATTCGGACGCAAGGTTCAGCGGGCGTTCGGACAGCCGGAACAGGACGTAATAACGGTGCCGTTGCTGATCGGGATCGATGGAGTAAAAAAGATGAGCAAATCGGCGGGTAATTATATCAAAATCAATGAGGAGCCGGTTCAAATGTTCAATAAAATAATGCAGATCGGCGACGAGATGATGTGGAATTATTTTGAGTTGCTGACCGATATATCAAGAGAAGATATTGAAAAAAACAAGAAAGACGTGGGCGCCGGGCAAAAGCATCCGCGGGACGTAAAAATGGAGCTGGCTAAAAAAATCGTCGCGACCTATCACGATCCGGCGGCGGCGGAAGGAGCGGCGGCGGAATTTGTTTCGGTAAAACAGAAGGGAAATCTACCCGCCAACATTCCGGCGGTGGCGATTGCGGAAAAAACAATAAACATCGTCGATCTGGTGGCGGCAACCGGGGCGGCAACATCAAAATCCGAGGCAAGGCGGCTGGTGGCGCAGGGCGGGGTGAAAATTGATAACCAGAAAAAAAACAATATCAAAGAGGTGATTGAAATAAAACCGGGGCAATTGGTCCAGATCGGAAAGGATAAATATTTTAAGGTTGATTAGTTGTGGATAACTTGTTAATAATATATTGATAATCCGCAAAAAACTGTTAATAACCCAACAGTTTTTTTGGTTATTGATTTGGCAGAATACCCCGAGGTTTCACATCGGGGATAAATATCCGCCCGCAGCGCGGCGATCGCGAAGCGAAGGATTAACAAACTTTTCCGCGGAAATACCGCGCCGCCTTGGGCGCACGGTAGTTTGATTTCCCCGCCGGAACACCTCGGGGCTTATCGATTCGAGCTAGTCCCCGGACAGTTTATTTAAAGCTAATCAATTGATATCTTCCGAGATTAAAATTTGTTCCATCTTAACCAGGATCACAAATTCATACTGCGGATAAGGTAGGTGGAAGCGATCGAGAGGGCGTCGGCGGCGTCGTCAGGTTTGGGAACTTCTTCCAGGCGCAAGATTTTACGGATCTCGCGCTGGACATCTTTTTTATCGGATTTGGTGAACCCGGTAATGGTCATTTTAACCTCGATGGGGGTGTAGCGGTAAACCGGCATTTTCTTTTTGGCGGCGGACAACAAAATCACTCCTTGGGCCTGGCTGACCGGGATGATGGTTTTGGCGTTTTTGAAGAAAAACACATTTTCCATGACCAGAGCGCGGGGCTGGTATTGGGTGATGATACGATTTAGATCGGTGTGGATTTTTTTCAGGCGTTCGGGCAGAATCAGGCTGGGAGCGGTGTCGATCGTACCATAAGCAACACATTTAAGTTTGGAGGGGGCGGTTTTGTCGGGGCTAACCAGTCCAAAACCGGTGGTCGCCAGTCCGGGGTCAATGCCTAAAATTAACATAATCAAAATATCAAGATTTCCAATTTCCAATGACAAAGAAATGCCAAAGTGAAAAATGTCAAAATTGATTAAAATTCAGAGTGCTTCCATTATACTCTCACTTGCCCGGATTGGCCACTTTCGAATGCGTTTGGACATCTAAAATCTAACCATTGCCCGTACAAATACTTTACCGTGGAATTGACAAAAAGTGTTACTAAATGGTAAGATTTAGATACAAATAGTAATACTTTTTTAAATATAAAATTATGATTTATCCCAGGAAAATCCATAAAGAACTCAAAGAGCATCTGGCCAAAAAAGAGATCACGGTGTTGACGGGAATGCGGCGCACCGGAAAAACCACTTTGGTGAAACAGTTATTGGAAGAAATCGATTCGGAAAACAAAATCTATTTTGACTTGCAAATTCTTGCCAACCAGGATATTTTTTCGCCACGCAATTTTGACGCGATTGTCGAGAGCTTGAAGCGGCGCGGGTTGGATTTTTCCCAGAAAGTTTATGTTTTTTTGGACGAGATTCAGTTAGTAAAAGAAATTCCCGGGATTTTAAAATATCTCTATGATAATTACGACATCAAGTTTGTGGTCACCGGATCAAGTTCTTATTATTTAAAAAATCTTTTTACCGAATCGCTGGCCGGCCGGAAAAAAATTTTTGAACTTTTCCCGTTGGATTTTGCCGAATTTTTGGCGTTTAAAAATGTCAAGATCGCTTCTGGCGGCGATTGGGAGGACAAAAATTTTGATCCGGCCGAATATAGCTGGCTCAAATCAAACTACGAAGAGTTTGTTGAATATGGCGGCTTTCCGCAGGTGGTTTTGGCGCCGTCAAATCAAGAAAAGAAAGATTTGCTCAACGAGATTTTAAGTTCCTATGCCAATGTTGACGTGGCGACATTGGCGGACTTTGCCGATCGGAGGAATATTGCCAATCTGATGAAAATGCTGGCTGGCCGTGTCGGCACGCGGCTGGATTACGCGAAATTGTCAAGGTTGAGCGGTTTGGCGCGTCCCGTGATTAAAAATTATCTGGATTTGTTTGAGGGAACCTATTTAATTTCAAGAATTCCGGTTTTCACCAATAATCCCGATCGCGAAATTGTCAAAGCCGAAAAACTTTATTTTTGCGACAGCGGCATACTGGGTATTTTGGCAGATGTCGGCGGCGGCGCAAAATTTGAAAACGCGGTTTTCGCGCAATTGCGGACGCAAGGGGAGATCAGATATTACGCGTTGAAAAACGGGCGGGAAATTGATTTTGTTTTCAATAAAAAATACGCGCTTGAAGCCAAAGAAACGCCCATAGAGCCGGATAAGAACGATCTTGCCGAAATGGCAAAAGTTGCCGGCATCAAAAATTATCGCTTGATCGGCAAAAACTTGTCTCCGACTTTTAGCGATTACGTCTGGGCCGGCGCCATCCGCTAATTGTAAAAATGCGGATGAGCGTAAGAATTACCCTGCGAACGCAAAATGCGAATACCAAAAAACTCCGCGTCAGCGGGGCTTTTTGCGTTTTGTTTTGTCAGTGATTAGAGATTTAACGATTAGGGATTAATCTTTGAGGTTGGAGTAGACTTCCTGAACAGAATCGTTGTCGTTGAGTTTTTCCATCAGTTTTTCGTTCTGTTCCTTGATTTTTTCATCACCTTCAACTTCTTCTTTGGGCAACCACCCCAAGGAAAAAGATTTAACTTTGACACCCTTGGATTCGAGAGCTTTTTTGGTCGCTTCGGTCGACTCGGGGGAGGTATGGATTTCCAGAATATTTTCGAACCAATAAATATCGTCAGCGCCAGCTTCAATCGCTTCCATTTCCAAATTTTCCTTGTTTTGCATTTCGGCGGGCTGTTCGGCCAATTCAACAATAAGAATTCCTTTGCGTTCAAACATCCAACGAACCGCGCCTTCGCCAACCATTTTCCCCCCGTTCTGGCTTAAAATGGTTTTGATATCGTTGACGGCACGGTTTTTGTTGTCGGTAATGCCTTCGACGAGAATGGCGATGTTGCCGGGTCCCATGCCTTCGAACAGAAAATCGGAAAAAATTTGGCCTTCTTCGGCGCCGGACGCGCGAGAGATGGCGCGCTCAATGTTATCTTTGGGCATGTTGATACCCTTGGCCATATCCAGAGCCATGCGCAAACGCGCGTTGGTTTCAACGTTAGGACCGCCATCTTTTACCGCGACAGTAATGAGGCGGATCATTTTCGAGAACGCCGCACCGCGTTTTTGGTCGGCAATATTTTTATCGTGAGCAATAGTTTTCGCGTGAGAATGTCCGGACATGGGAATAAAATTCAATTTCCTGTTTGGGCCGGCTTTTTGCGGGCCGAAAGAGAAATTAAACGATTAGATTTATTGTATTAATATGTATATATGGAAAATGGATTTCCACAAAAAAATCATCACAAAACAGTCGATTTTGTGCTGATATTGACAATACTACATTAAAATTCGGGATTAGTCAATCAAACGGTTTTAATTATCGCGGGGCAAAAGGCTTGACAAGAAAATTGAAATATACTATAATACTAGAGCAAGCAAAAAAATCCCGAAATTGGGAGTCTGGAATTTTTTACGATGGGTACCCTGGCTGAGGCTGGGATATTCCTCGGGGAATTCCAAAAATTGGGCGCAGAACCAATTTGACTCCCGATTCCGGGGTTTTTTGATTAAAATCGGGGGATTATTTTTCCGCGACCCGGCGTATTTCATCCAATGTGGTCAAGCTTTGGGATACTTTTACCAAGCCATCTTGATACATCGTCAACATGCCCTTTCTTTGCGCCATTGCCTTCAACCCGGGGATAGTAGGCTGTCCCAAAATATAGCTTTGAATTTCACTGTCAATTAAAAAAGCCTCATAAATTCCTACCCGGCCGCGATAACCAGTATTGTTGCATTTGGGGCATCCCTTGGCGCGGGGAATTTTGAAATTAGCGTCGATGGGCGGTAATTGCACGCCCTTTTGGGTTAAATCGGCGGCGACCGGAACCAGTAATTCGTTGAATTCAGCCAGTTCTTCGGGGGCGGGAGTTTCTAATACACCGCAATCAACGCAAACTTTGCGGACCAGGCGTTGAGCGACGGCCATGTTCAGGGCCGGGCCGATGTTGAATGGTTTGGCGCCCAAACTGATCAAACGGGCAATCGTGCCGGCGGCATCATTGGTGTGGAGCGTCGAAAAGACCATGTGGCCAGTAAGGGCGGCCTGGAGCGCGATGTCGGCAGTTTCAAGATCGCGGATTTCACCGACAAGAATGACGTCCGGATCTTGGCGGACAATGGCGCGCAAACCGGAAACAAAATCATACCCTTTGTCAGGTTCGACTTGGGTTTGGGAAATCCCTTCCAGATGGTATTCGATCGGGTCTTCAATAGTAATGATCTTGATCTCGGAATTTTGGATCTGTTTTAAAAAGGCGTAGAGAGTGGTTGTTTTACCGGATCCGGTAGGGCCGGTGACGATGATCATGCCGTTGGGGCGGTTGATCTGCTGCAAGAAGATATCATAAAGGTCTTTGCGCAAGCCCGCCTGGTCCAAACTGATCAGGCTTTTGGGGTTCAAAATTCTCATGACGATCGAATCGCCATATTCGGTGGGCAGAATAGAGGCGCGGATTTCCACGGAATCATCACCGGCCAGAATCGAAAAGCGGCCATCTTGCGGTTTATTGGCAATATTCAATTTCATTTCCGAAAGAAGTTTGACGCGGTTGACCAAGGATTCGTAGGTTTTTTTATCGAAAACCATCACATCCTGCAGAACGCCGTCCAGACGGATGCGAAGTTTGGCGTCGTTTTCCTGGCCTTCGATGTGAATATCGGAGCCGTCAAGGGCGATCGAACCGGCAAGTATCATTTCGACGATTTGAGTGACGGTCACATCTTTTTCGGCCATCCGTTTTTCGATTTCGGCGCGGAGGCCAGCCAATCCCGCCATCGAAACACGCAGAGCTTCGGTGAGACCCTGGGGCAGGGTGATTTTTTGAGTGATTTTTTGAGATGTGCTCATGATGTGCGAAAATCAATAATATGATATATGTTATTTTATCGTTACGATCAAAAGAGTTGCAGAATATTGTTTAAAAGTATCCCAGAGCGAGAGAAAAGTCAAACAAAAACGTGGACAAAAAAAAGAAAAAATTGATTTACGCGACAAATTCACCGGCAAAAACAAGCCGGTTGGGCGGAATGTTGGCAAAAACGATTTTAGAAAGCGGCAAAGGCGATCGGGCGCGGGTTTTATTGTTGCGGGGCGACTTGGGCGCGGGAAAAACCCAGTTTACGCAAGGGTTTGCCAAAGGACTGGGGGTAAGGGAAACGGTAAACAGCCCGACATTTATAATCATGAAAAAATACGCGCTGGCCGGGCAAGGCGGATTTAATAATTTTTACCATATCGATTGCTACCGATTGAGTTCGGGGCGCGACTTGGAAGATCTGGGGATCGGCGCGATTCTGGCGGCGCCGGAAAATATCGTGGTACTGGAATGGCCCGCGGTGGTGGAGAAAGATCTGCAATTTGGCGAGACGCTGGAGATAGGGTTCGCGGTTCGCGGCGAAAACGAAAGAGAAATAAAAGTAGAAATTATAAATTAAATGAAAAATAATTTCATCATTATTGACGGTAATTCGGTGCTGCATCGGGGGTTTCACGCGATGCCGCCTCTAACAAACAAAAAAGGGGAACCGATAGGCGCGGTTTACGGATTCATGCTGGCGTTGTTCAAATCGATCGAGGATTTCCGGCCAAAACATATCGCGGTATGCTTTGATACTAAAGCGCCAACTTTCCGGCACGAGGAATTTGGAGATTATAAATCGCAGCGGCCCGAAACTCCGGAAACCCTGATCCCGCAATTTGAGATCGTGCAACGCCTATTGAGAGATATGGGAGTAAAAGTTTTTACCAAAGACGGGTTTGAGGCGGACGATTTGATCGCGTCAGTGGTGGCGGCGGGGCAAAAAGATCCGAATAACGCGGATACGGATTTTTACGTACTGACGGGGGATCGCGACAGCCTGCAATTGGCGCGCGACAACGTCAAATCGTTTATTATCACCCGCGGCGTGAAAAACGCGGTGATGTTTGACGCGGCCAAAGTAAAAAAAGAGGTTGGCGTGGAGCCGGAGCAGATTCCGGATTATAAAGCATTGGCGGGAGATCCGTCGGACAATATTCCGGGGGCACCGGGCATCGGACCCAAAGCGGCAGCGCAAATACTGCAAAATTTTGCCAGTCTGGAAGAGTTGTACGCGGCGGCCGAAAAGAACGGCGATTTGGCGGTAACCGGCAATGGCAACGGCCAGCGGTTAAAAACCATTCTTTTGGAAAATAAGGAAAAGATTCTGCAATTTAAAAAATTGGCGACGATGCGCACGGACGCGGCGGTGGGCCAAGTGTTTGAAAATTGCCGGTTTGATAATTTTTCGGGAGACAAACCCAAGGCAGCGTTATTGGAAATAGGCCTGGCGAGCTTGGCCAAGCGCCTGCCATTGGGACAGGCAAGCCGCAACGGTACCCTTTTTTAAAAAAACACGGCAAAAAATTTTTCGCGCAGAGAGAAACAAGTCCGGATTTTTGCCGTCGCGTTTTTTAGTGTTAAAATATTAAATATCGTTGAGATCAATAATTTCGAGGAGGCGGGACGCGTAAAGATCATTTTTATTTATGGTTTCCGGATTATTATTTTTTGACATAATCAATTACGTAGCTTTGATAGACAAGCTGCTGCTTTTTTTGGTTAATGTGGTGGGATTGGAGCTTGTTTTGTGGGCATATATCGCCAACCGTTATTCAAAACCCAGATCGCTATTTTTGATGGGAATGCTTTATGTGTTGCTTTGGATAAATTTGGAACTGATCAGCACGATGGCGCAATTTTTCTTTAGCGGCAATTATATTTATGAAGCGGCGGTTTGGGCGACAAGAGGTATCTACGCGATGCTGCCGGTGTTCTTCACGGGTTTTTATTTTTTCGCATCCAATTTTCCCGCGGCCAATCCATTGGAAAAGAAAAGGCGCCGAATGGATATTTTCCAAGTTTTTGCCTGGACGTTTTTCGGAGTGATATCGTTTACGCCTCTGGTGGTGCGGGATATCGGCTTTAATGTTGCGCTGCCGTTGGCGATCTGGGTTATTCCCGGATGGCTTTTTTGGCCTTATGCGATATTGGCGGCAGGAACTTTGATGTTATCGTTTTCGCGTTTGTCAAAGAACCGGCGATTCGCCGACTTGGAAAATCGGAAGAAAGCAAAACTGGCCGCGCTGGCCGCGGCGGTCTTTGGGATAGTCAATTTGCTGTTCAGCGTTATCGGGCCGGTATTGATCGAGGAGCTGGCATATATTAAGTTTTTTTCGCTTTTGATAGATTACGTCGTGCTGGTGACGCTGGGATATGTCGCTTACCAGGCAGCATGCGAGAGATTATTCGGCGTTAAAGTGATATTGGTCGAAATTTTCGTGGGTTTAATGGGGGCCAGCCTGGCGGTGATGCCATTTTTTATCGACTATTCGTGGCAACAGGCGTTTTTGATCGTATTGTTCGTACTTTTTTGCGCGTTTGGCTATTTACTGATCAAGATCGCGATCAAGGAATATCGCGAGAAGGAACTGTTGGAAAATATAGTGGCCGATAGAACTCGGGAGCTTGAAAACGCCAAACAAAATCTGGAAGAGATGAATTCGATTCTGGAAGTGCGCGTCAAGGCTCGTACGGTCGAGTTGGAGAGGCTAAACCAAACTTTGGAAGAAAAGGTGATTGAGCGTACCAATGACCTGGAGAAGAAAATCAGGGATCTGGAAACATTCCAGAAGATAACTATCGGCCGGGAATTGAAGATGATCGAGCTGAAAAAAGAAAATGAGCGTTTGCGGGCGGCAATTACCAAACTGGGGGGCAATCCAGAACAACAATAACAATCATGGAACCGGATAAAAAAACAAATTCCACCATCCCGACTTTTGCCGCAAGCATACCGAGGCCGGTTTCGGCGCAAAACCAGAAGGAAGGCGGCGATACGGCCGAGAAAGCAAAAATAACGGATGCGAACAAAAAAAATAAATGGGACACGGCGAAGCCGCCGGTTATTCCGGCGGTCGTTACCAAAGAGAAGGGAAGTATTTCCATTTCAAATGCCGAGGGGGGCGAGTGGCAGGCCGACGAGAGAACGCGCGAGTTGCGGGAACAGATGAAAATATTGGAGTCTTCCCGCCTCGCGCTGATGAATATGCTTGAAGATATGGAAGACTTGCGCCGGCGGGAAGAAGAAGAGAAAGAGAAAACTCTGGCGATAATCAATAATTTTGCCGACGGACTGATACTTTTTGACGTTAATGACCGATGCACGCTAATCAATCCGCAGATAGAAGCGTCTTTCGGGGTAACCCGGGAAGAAGCAAGGAATTTGATTGGAAAGAAGATCAGTGATTTCCAGATGGTGAATGGATTCCGGCCGTTAGCCGACTTGATCGGGCCAGTGTTGACGGAGGTAACCCGCAAGGAGCTTTACATCAGCGAAAATGAAGTTTACGAAGTCAGTTCGCTGGATATCCAGAGCGAACGGGGCAAAACCGGGACGGTGATCATCGCCCATGATGTCAGCCGCGAAAAATCAGTGGAGCGGATGAAGACCGAATTTGTTTCGATTGCGGCCCATCAATTACGGACACCGATATCGGCGATCAAATGGACTTTGAGAATGATCTTAGACGGCGATTTGGGGCCGATTACCGAGGATCAGCGGGATTTTTTGAACAAAACCTACCAGTCCAACGAGCGGATGATCAATTTGATCAATGACTTGCTTAACGTAACCCGGATCGAGGAAGGGCGGCATTTGTATAATCTGGTTTTGGTAAACCTGGAAGATATTCTCGAGACACTGGTGAATAATTATGGACAGATATTGGAACAGAAAAAATTGAAAATCGATTTCGTCAAACCGTCGATCAAACTTCCCCAGGTAAAGATTGATGCGGAAAAGATGAAACTAGTGATTGCCAATCTGATCGAAAACGCGATAAAATATACTCCCGCGGGAGGCAAAATAGTTGTTGAGATCAGCAGTGACAGCGAAAGTCTGAAAGTAATGGTGAAGGATAATGGAATCGGAATATTGAAGGACCAGCAAAGCCGGATATTCACTAAATATTTCCGAGGCACCAACGCTTTAAAAACAGAAACCGAAGGCACGGGGCTAGGTTTGTTTATCGCTAAAAACATTGTGGAAGTCCATGGCGGGAAAATATGGTTCACTTCGGAAGAGGGGAAAGGAACATCATTCTTCTTTACGGTTCCGATAGCGGTTTTGGCGCCGCCGGCCCAATTTTAACGAAAGACATGATTTTTTGCTTTTGCATTGTAGAGCGGTTGCCTTGCAGGTTTTTTCAAATGAGCTAAAATAATTAAATCAAAGATTGAATATTAAATTAAGCAGTCTTTGGAACGGTTTTGGAGGAAAAAAATATGGCAGGCAAAAAAATACTTTTAATTGAAGACGAGGAACTGATCATCCGGCTTTTGGGGAGGAAGTTGACCGATATCGGTTATGAAGTAACCTTGGCGATGGACGGCCAAGATGGTTTGGATAAAATGAGGAAGGATAAACCTAATCTGATATTGCTAGATATCATCATGCCCCGAAAAGGGGGATTTGATGTGATGGAGGAAATGAGGCGCGACCCGGAGTTGGCGGCGATTCCGGTAATCATTATTTCAAATTCCGGCCAGCCGCTGGAATTGGACAGAGCCAAAAGGCTTGGGGCGGTGGATTGGCTGGTAAAAACGGAATTCGATCCAAAGGAGGTTGTGGAAAAGGTGCAAAAATATATCGGATGAAGGTAAAAATAACCATATGGCAAAAAAAATTTTAATTGTTGAAGATGACAAATTCCTGCGGGAGCTTATTGTCAGAAAATTAAGCAATGAGGGTTATGAGGTGGTCGAGGCGGTTGACGGGGAGCAGGGTATCCAAAAAATAAAAGAAACCAAGCCCGACTTGGTATTGCTTGATCTTATATTGCCGGGAATCGACGGTTTTGAGGTGTTGGCGCAAAAAAAGGAAGATCCTTTCGTGGCAACAATTCCGGTGATTATTTTGTCTAACTTGGGACAAAAAGAGGATGTTGACCGCGGTTTAGGTTTGGGGGCGGTTGATTATTTGATCAAGGCGCATTTTACGCCCGGAGAGATCATTGAAAAAGTGCGCAATATTATCAAATAACCGGTTTGCGGGAGCGAAGTGTCCAATCGAGCATTAAAGATCTCGCTTCCGGGCGGGATTTTCCGTTATAATGGGCCAGGCAAATCAATATGTTGATATTCCTTTACGGGTCGGATACTTACCGCCTGTCGAAAAAAATTGTTGAAATTGTGGAGGAATACAAAAAACGCAAAGGCGGGGATTTTTTGGTGGTAGACGCGCTGGCCGACAACAGAGAGGATTTTTTTGCCGCTTTAGGGCAAAATTCCCTATTCCAAGAAAAAAAATTTATCATACTTAAAAACCCGATCGCCAATAAAGATTTTAAGGAAGAGCTACTGAAGAGAATGAAGCTTGTGGCCAATTCCGGCCATAATATCTTGTTTTGCCAAGAAGGCAAGATTTTGAAAACCGACCGGCTGCTTGCTGTTTTCAAAAAAAACGCGCAGGTGGCGGAATTCGGTCCGTTAACCGGGGAAAAGCAGGCGGCTTGGATTGAGGCGGAATTCGCGGCAATTGGATGCAAAATCGACCGGGGGGCAGCGACACTGTTGGCGCAACGGGCGGGCGGCGACCTATGGAATCTGGCCAACGAGATCCAAAAAATCGGGCATTTTTTGGGACCAAAGATCATTACCGCGGCCGACATCGAGAATAACGCGGTGGCGACAAGCGAATTGAATATCTTTGCAACAATCGACGCGGTTGCTCAGCGAGATAAAAAGCGGGCGCTGGGCTTGATAAAAGAACACATCGCCAAAGGGGATCACCCGTTATATTTGTTGGCGATGATGGCCAGCCAGTTCAAAAATCTGTTTTTGGTAAAAATTTGCGCAGAAGAAGGCGGTTCCGCGGCGCGCTTGGGTATCCATCCTTATGTTTTGTCAAAGACGACGGGCCAGGCCCGGCAGTTTACGATCGAGGAGCTTAAAAAGATATATAGACTTATTTGCCGAACCGATCTGGATATTAAAACCGGCAAAATTGATCCGGAAGCGGGTTTAGACTTATTGGTATCTCAAATTTAATTGACGAATACAAAAAAACACCTTTTTTCTGAAGGCGTTTTTTATTAATCTGGCGGAATACCCTGAGGCTTAGCATCGGGGATGAATGCCCGCCCGCAGCGCGGCGATCGCGAAGCGGAGGATTAACAAACTTTTCCGTCGGAATACCGCGGGGCTTCGCCTCGGGGATGAATGGTGGAGAATAAAACTACTATGCCGCCTTGAGCGCGCGGCAGTTATTTTAAAGGATTAGGCGTCGGTTTTGGCCAAAAGGCGGGCAATTCTCGATTTACGACGGGCGGCCGTATTCTTTTTAATGATACCTTTTTTAGCGGTTTTATCGATTGCTTTGAAGATCGCGGGGAGGTTTTTTTGAGCCTCGACGGTCTTTTTTTGGGAAACAAGCTTCCGGGTTTCTTTCAAAATCGCCTTGAGCTTGTTTTTCATGATTTTGTTCTTGGTTTGGCGCCGAAGATTCTGGCGCAAGGCTTTTTTAGCGGATTTGGTGATTGGCATTTTGTTCTGGTATTAGTAATTAAAAATAATTATTGCGAGTCGCAATAATCTACACTATACTATCTTTTTTGTTTTTTGCAAGGACACGGGTTTTAATTTGCGGCAAAGGGGGACGGTTGCGAAGGGTTTGTCCGTTGTGTAGAATGGAGGATATGGCAATCATCAATCAAATCAAGGGAGCGGCCAGAAAACTGGTGCCGGCGCCTTTACTGGGAGGATATCATTATTTATTGGCGATGGGGGGGGCGGTCAGGCACGGTTTTCCATCAAAGAAAGTCAGGGTTATCGGCGTAACCGGGACCAATGGAAAATCGTCCACGATCGAATTGTTGGCGGCAATCTTAAAAGAAGCCGGGTTTAAGGTCGCGATATCGTCTTCGATAAAATTTGAGGTGGCGGGGGACGCGCGGAAAAACGGTGCCGGCAATTCAATGCCGGGAAGATTCGCACTGCAGCGGTTATTGGCGCAAGCGGCGGCGGCTAAATGCGACTACGCGATTATTGAAGTAACGTCGGAAGGGATAAAGCAGTTCCGGCATAAATTTATCGATTTTAAGGGAGCGGTTTTTACCAATTTGACACTGGAACATATCGAGTCGCACGGTAATTTTGAAAATTATCGCAATGCCAAATTGGAGCTGTTCAAGGCAACCAAAGGGTTTCACGTCATTAATCGTGACGACGAAAACGCCAAATTTTTTTTAGAGTTTGAAGCGGAAAAGAAGTATTGTTACGGCAAATGCGATAGAACCGGCGGCCAGAGAGCCGAGTGCGTCAATATCTGCGCCAGCGGCATCGTTTTGGCAAAAAACGGGTCGCGTTTTACGGTAAACGGGACGGAAATAGTGTTAAATTTGGCGGGAGAATTCAACGTTTATAACGCACTTGCGGCGATCGGGGCGGCGATTTCCCAAGGGATAGGGTTGGAAGTTTGCCGGCGGGCGCTGGCAAAAGTTAAGTCGATCCCCGGCCGGATGGAGCGGGTTGGGTCATGTCCGGAGGTTTTTGTGGATTATGCATTTACTCCCAATGCGTTAGAACAGGTTTATAAAACCCTGCGGCGCGATATGAGAAGCGGCAGTAAATTGATTTGCCTTTTGGGAGCGTGCGGGGGCGGACGAGATAAGTGGAAACGTCCGGTTTTGGGACAGATCGCGGCTAAATATTGCGACCGAATTATTCTCGCCGACGAGGACCCTTATGATGAAGATCCGCAAAAAATCATTGATATGATTAAGACGGGCGTGATAAAAGAGGGGTTTCCGGTTCAGAATTTAAGCGAAATCCGCGATCGGCGGCAGGCAATTGCCCAAGCGCTGTCCGAAGCGGGATCGGCCGATAAGGTTATTTTGACCGGTAAGGGAAGTGAAGCGGCGATCAGATATGAGAAGGGAAGGAAGGTCGCGTGGGATGAGAAATCGGTGGTAAGAGAAGAATTGGATCGTTTAAGCAAAAGTTAGTTTTTTTAAAGAAGATTTTTATAAACAATATCCGAATATTGCCCATAGATTTATTTTTGGATTTTTAATTTTCGACCGAGCGATGTCTGAGGCGCGGCGGCCGCCGCGGTAAGAATATCGCGATCAGGGAAATTTGAAATACGAGGCAAAAACGCGGGTGTGACGCGGATATTATTTGTAAAAATTTCTTAAGGTCCAAAAGAGAACCGGAAAATGCGGGCAAAAACATTTTCCGGTTTTTCGTTTTACAAAAAAATTTTTTGAAAATATGAATTTACTAAAACTTAAATCGAAAAAACTAAGATTTTAATCTTGTGTCATTATTGACAAAAAAACAATATTGAAATACAATAGAGGGCGTTGCAGACAAAAAATGCATTTTAGCCTATCGTTGACAAATATCAATAAATGTGTTGATGAATGCGTTAAAACAACAGGTGGAAATGAGTATAACGGGGTATCTGCGGCCCGAACAGACTAATTATTATGCGTATAAACTTCGAATATCCCAGCTGTACCAAGAGCTTGTTAATTTTTATGATGGGCTTGGGTACAATGGGCTTAATGTTCGGTTTTAGCAACGCGGAAGCGGAAAGCGGCAGTTTTGCCACCGGTACTCCGGCGGCAGTATCCGGCTCGGCGGGCAACATATCGGAAATTCTGCTTTGCAGTACCGAGTTTTCCCGGGCTGATTTTTTGGGAGTGGACAATTGCATTTCGGAGGATGAGGGCGAGGAAAAACCTAAACAGGCGATAAACCGGATAAAAGTGGTGCTAACGGGTTATTCGAGCACCGCGGCGCAAACCGACAGCACGCCGTTCATTACGGCTAACGGAACTTACGTTCATGACGGAATTGTTGCCAATAATGGTTTATCGTTTGGCACTGAAATAAGGATCCCCGATATCTACGGCGAAAAAGTATTCGAAGTGGAGGATCGGATGCATTGGAGCAAAAGCAGCTATCATTTTGATATTTGGTTCCCGACTTATGAGCAGGCCAAGAACTTCGGCGTTAAATACGCTTACGTGGAAGTGCTTGAAAACAATTAAATTTATATAAGATCAAAAAACCGCCCTGCGGCAAACAGGACGGTTTTTTGGTAAAATACTCTATTGTTAATTTTTTTGGTTATTGATTGGCTAAGTGCCCGAGGTGGGGGTCGAACCCACATGAGGTTACCCTCGCAGCATTTTAAGTGCTGTCTGTATGCCAATTTCAGCACTCGGGCCCAATATAAAATCCAGCATTTATAATGAGTATTTGGTATTCAAAAAAGCATCTTTCGCTTTTGATAATGCGCGATTTCTGTCATTTCCCAATTATTGATTACCGCAGACCGGGAGAAGCGAAAGTTACTTGAGGCCGCGGCGGGAATCGCACCCGCGTATAACAGTTTTGCAGACTGTCGCCTTACTACTTGGCTACACGGCCGTGGCAGAAACAAACCGATCAATAGTAAAATTTAATACAAAATAAGGTTTTTTTCAACGTTTATTCCCGTTTTTCAGGCGCTCCAAGATGATTTCTACTTCCTGGGCTTGTCCGGGCAGGATATCACCGATAAAAATGATCTTGGGCACGGGGCGCATCCTAAGTTTTTTGTTCAGTTTCTCTTGGAATTGCCAGGCATTTTTTTCCAGAATGGAAACGATATTTTTTTGTTCCCAATCGGGAAGAACACTGATGAAAACTTTGGCTTCCTGGAGGTTGCCGCTGCATTCAACGCGAGTCAGAGAGATCAAAACGTCGCGGGTAACGCAAAAATCCTTTTCGATCAATCCGGCAAGGGTTTTTTTAATAAGATTGTTTGTCTGTTCGATGCGGTAATCTCCCATATCGGCGTATTGCTAAGAATTTCTTTCTTGAACGTAAAATACCAAATAATCGCCTTCCTGAATCTTTTCCGAACCTTCATAAAGAATACCGACTTCTTCTCCCTTGCCAGCTTCGACAATATCGTGTTTATTCTTTTGAAGGTTGATCAGGCGTCCCTGGGTAACAAGGTGTTCGTTGCGGAAAACTTCGATCTTGACTCCTTTTTTAACTTCGCCCTCGATAATCTTGCCGCCAACAATCTGACGGTTCTTTTCGCCCCAGAAACTTAGCAAAACTTTCATTTTCCCCAGGTCTTTGCGGACAACTTGCGGAATCTTGATCTTTTCGGCGTAATTGCGCAGCCATTCGATCATTTCGTAAATGATTTCGAAGTTCATGACCCGGATTTTTTCGCGTTCGGCCATGACTTTAGCGTCGGGGCTGGTTTTGACTTTAAAACCGATGATAATCGATTGGCTGGAGCGGGCCATTTTGACATCGTTCAAATTGATTTCGCCGACACCCGTATGAATAACTTCCAACAGTACGTCGTTTTGGGGAATTTGGCGAATGGTTTCTTGCAATACTTCAAGGGATCCGAGGAAGTCGGCTTTTAACACGAGGTTGACGACTTTTTGGCCTTCTTTGGCGGCGCGGTAGGTTTTATCGGCGTTGGCTTGGGCAACCCGGGTTTGCTGGGTTTTGACATATTCCTGGGCCGTTTCCAGATTTTCCATTTCTTTGAATTCTTCGCCAATCACAGGCACGTTTTCAAAACCGATCAAAACGGCGGGTTGAGAAGGGGATAAATTTTCAATCCTTTCACCGCGGGAGTTTTCCAAAGACTTGATTTTACCAAAGGTCGATGGGGTCGCGATGATCTTACCGCCGGCAAGCGAACCGTTTTGCAAAAGAATGGTCGCGCTGGGGCCGCGCTGTTTATCCAAGGATGATTCAATAACAATACCCGAGGCGGAAGCCTTGGTGTCGGCCTTCAGATTTTGCATTTCGGCGACGAGGTTGATCATTTCCAGAAGTTCATCAATGCCTTTGCCGGTTTTGGCCGAAACGGCGATAGACGGAATTTCGCCGCCCCAATCTTCCACGAGAATTTCCTCTTTCTGGAGCTCGCGTTTAACTTTTTCCACATTGACCTGGGGCAGATCCATTTTATTCATGGCAACGATCATCGGGATGCCGGCTTTACGGATCGCGTTGATCGCTTCTTTGGTTTGAGGTTTTAACCCTTCTTCAGCGGCAATCACCAAAATCGCGATATCCGCGATCCGCGATCCGCGGATTCTCATTTGGGAAAAAGCTTCGTGTCCAGGAGTATCAATAAAAGTTATTTTTTTGCCATTGAATTCGGCAACGGAAGCGCCAATATGCTGGGTAATACTGCCGGATTCGCGGTTAGCCACATGGGTTTTGCGGATATAATCCAAAATCGAGGTCTTGCCATGGTCGACATGCCCCATTACCACCACCACCGGCGGCCGGGTAACCAGATTTTGGTTTGATTTATCCGCCATTGAGTTTGTTGTTATCTTTTGCCAATTTGATGGCGTTGATTTCTTCTTCGGCGAGTTTAAATTCGGAAGTTCCCTGTTTGATGGGCTTGCCGTAAACACGGTTAGCGTCGCGGGAGAACAGGCTGGTTATAACTACGCCGTTATTGTTACCATCCAATAACGCCAAAGAAAAGCTTTGATTGCTTCCCAAACCTTCAAAAGGGTTGTATCTGACGATACCGACCTTGTCCACCATTCGGAGATTTTCCTGGCGCAGTTTTTCAACTTCTTTCCGGAGTAATTCGCATTCGTTTTGGAGTTCTTTGAATTTGGCCAGCACTTCATCGATGTTGGTTGGCTCGGGAGCCGGTTTTTTTGAGAAAAGAGGCATGAGGTTTCGAATTAGCGGATCTGATATGAAATCGCCTCCGCGAATTTAATCGGCGGTCTTCAATGCGTTTCGGACTTGCTTTGGCGGACTGAAGGCGGTGGGAGGAGGATTCGAACCTCCGATACCGGTAAAGGCATAACGGTTTTCGAGACCGCCCCATTCGGCCGCTCTGGCATCCCACCGTGGACAGTTGATTAGTCGATGAGCGGGGAGTTAAAGAATGAAATGCAAAATCTAACTCCAAAACAAAATAAACCATCGCGGGCAACATTTAGTTTATACCATCTTTTAAGCGGGAAAGCAATTAAAAAAAGGTGTATTAAACCTTTAATAATTCAATCATGTTGCGGCAAGACGCAAGGAAATCCAAATTAGGGTATTTTTTTGACAAAAATGCGATGATTATCTCAGATTCAGAAAGTGTTGTTGAAGCTTCTTCTAAATTTCCCTCCAGCCGATTTATCTGACCATTTTTTGTAATTCGCCCGCGACAATGTTTAAGAAGTGATCAATATTTTTTCCGTTTTTTTAGCTGTCGCGCATCCGGCGTCGAAATAACCATTGGCTTTTGGAATGTCTTCCTCCAATAGCGCCTGAATCATGGCTGCCGCTTGGTTTTCCAGTATCCTTTCCAGGATATCATTTCTTATTTTTATTGCCAAAATACCACCTTTTAAATGATGCTGTGGGCGCTAAGGGATTTGAACCCCTGGCCTACTCGGTGTAAACGAGTCGCTCTGCCGCTGAGCTAAGCGCCCCAAAAAAAATAAAATAGCGGAGCAAAATTTTGTGCCCGGGGCGAGACTTGAACTCGCACGGGAGTGAACCCACTAGCACCTCAAGCTAGCTCGTCTGCCAATTCCGACACCCGGGCATCGTCCGCCCTTGCGGGCGGGATTAACAACATCGGCCCCGCAACGCGGGGCCGGGAGATTTTATTTTTGAACTTCTGCTTTGGCGGCAGGTTTGGCCCCTATTTGCTTTAAACGGGCCTTTCTACCGCGGGCTTTACGAATGTAATAGATCTTGGCCCGGCGAACCTTGCCGCTTTTTACCACTTCGATCTTATCGATGATCGGCGAGTGGATGGGAAATATCTTTTCGACACCAACTCCGGAAGCGATCTTGCGGACAGTTATCGAAGAACCGATCTCGTTGCCGTGCTTGCGGCTTAAAACCAAACCTTCGAACATCTGGATCTTGTTTTTACCGTCTTTGTCTTTGTATTTTTGATAGACGCGCACGGTATCTCCGGATTTAATAAGGGGAATATCCTGCTTTTTGTTTTGTTCAATGAATTTTTCGATTTGCTTTTCCATGATATTTTTTGCCGTATTGGATTTTATGCCGACAACTGATAACTATAAACTAATTCTGATCAAAAGTCAAAAATGTGGGCAATACAGGACTTGAACCTGTGACCTTCACAATGTCAATGTGACGCTCTGGCCAACTGAGCTAATTGCCCGTGTCGATGTTTTTATGGGCGCGGACGGATTCGAATCGTTGATCTCGGTTTGGTGAAATCGCGATAGTGATTTCCGCCGCTTTCAAAAATTATTTTCTGGGCGATTGGTGGGCGCAATTGGATTCGAACCAATGACCCCGGCTTTATAAGAGCCGTGCTCTAACCAGCTGAGCTATGCGCCCAGAATAACCTATTTGGCGGGTTCTTCTTTTTTGGCAGCGATTCCTACCAATTTTTCGTATTCTTCTTTTCCGATGGTTTCTTTTTCGATCAGCCGAAGCGCAATTTTTTCCAGAGTATCGCGTTTTTGCGTCAGGGTAAGGGTGGCCAAATTTTCGCCTTCTTTGATAATCTTGGTGACTTCGGCATCGATTTTGGCGGCGACTTCTTCGGAATAATTCCGCTGGCCTTCGAATTCCTGGCCCAAGAACGCCAATTCCTCTTTTTCGCCAAAGGTGATCGCGCCCAATGACGACATCCCGTATTCTTTTACCATTTTTCTGGCCAAGAAGGAAGCCTTCTTCAAATCATTGGAAGCGCCGGTGGACGACTGACCGAAAACCAGTTTTTCGGCGACCAAGCCGCCGAGCAAAGTGGCGATTTCGGAAATAAAATCGTTCTTGGTGTGCAGTTTCTTTTCTTCGACAGGGGTTTTCAGGGTGTAGCCGGCCGCCATGCCGCGGGAAATGATGGAAATTTTACGGACCGGTTCAGTGTCGGGCAAGGAAGATGAAACCAGCGCGTGGCCGGATTCGTGATAGGCGGCAATTTTCTTTTCGTCTTTGGAAAGCAAATGGCTTTTTTTCTCGGGGCCAAGCATCACTTTTTCGATTGATTCAAGAAAATCGGACTGGGCAATCTCGGTTTTATTCTGGCGCGCCGCAAACAAAGCCGCTTCGTTGACGACGTTGGCCAAATCGGCACCGGAGAATCCCGGGGTGCGTTCGGCAATTTCGCGCAAGTTTATGTCTTTGGCTAAAGGTTTTTTGCGACAATGGATCGCTAAAACCGCTTCACGATCTTTGGCATCGGGAAGATCCAGAACGATACGGCGATCAAACCGTCCGGGACGCAATAACGCCGGATCAAGGTATTCGGGGCGATTGGTGGCGCCCAAAACGATAATGCCTTCGCCGGTTTCAATGCCATCCATTTCGGCCAGGATTTGATTCAGAGTTTGTTCGCGTTCTTCGTGACCGCCGGTCAAACCAACGCCGCGAACTTTGCCGATCGAATCGATTTCATCGATAAAGATGATAGCGCGGCCGACCTTATGCGCTTGTTCAAACAAACTGCGAACGCGACTGGCGCCAACACCCACAAAAAGTTCGATGAATTCCGAACCGGAGATTGAGAAGAAAGGAACATTGCCTTCGGTGGCAATGGCTTTGGCCAGCATGGTCTTGCCGGTGCCGGGCAGGCCCATCAGCAATACGCCGCGGGGGATTTTAGCGCCCATTTTCAGGTATTTTTCCGGATTCTTCAAAAAATCAATAATTTCCTGCAGCTCTTCCTTGGCTTCTTCCAACCCGGCGACATCATTGAAGGTTACCTTTCCTTTTTGGTTCTCGCCCGTCAACATCCGGGTTTTGGCTTTGGTGAAGTCGAACGCTTGCATGGCGTTGCCTTTTGCCTGGCGGAAGATCATCATCATGATGATCACAAAAATCGCCAGCGGCAGGATGCTGGAAAGCAATAAAGGAGCCAGCCAACTCCAAACACTGGTGTCAGCTTTGGATTCAAAGCTAACTTTAGACAATGCGTCGGTTTTGGCGCCCAAATTCACCAGGGTTTGAGAGAGCGAAGAATCGATTTCTTTTTCCGCGACCGCTTTTTTGTCATCATTATAAACAATATTGAGCGTGCCGTCGGTAACAGTTACGCTTTTGATTTTGGCGTCATTGATGTCGGTTACCAGCTGCGATAAAGAAATTGATTCGGTTTTTTCCGGGGGTTGCGCGAACATCGAGAACAGTCCCACAGCAAAAACCAACAAGAAAACCGCGAGCGCGAAATTTTTGAAGAAATTCTTCATAATGGGTGATTTTTAGCGACTGCTTGACAAGCCGGATTTAAAGAAAGACGGCCTATTCGAGGCCTTCTTTCAAAGAGAGGAACACTTTGCCGTTGCTGATCTCGATGATCTTGGCCGAGATCTTTTGGCCAATCTTGAAATTTTCGGAGAGATTGGACGCGCGCGCTTGGTCGATTTGCGCCACCGGAATCAGACCTTCGACATTGTCGGTACTGTCGGCGCCGAAGCGTACGAAAATGCCGAATTCCATCACACCGGTAATATCACCCTCGATCTTCTGGCCAATCTGGTATTTTTTGAGACGTTCTTCGCGCATTTCCATTTCCGCCATTTTTTCCGACAGGATGATCTCGCCGGTCTTGGGTTTCAAATTCAGGATGCGGACCGAAAGGTCGGCGCCGACGAATTTTTGAAGCTCTTTAAGGATTTTTTCCGGATCGCCGCCCATGACTTTGGGATAATGGCCGCTGGCCAGTTGCGATACGGGCAGGAAGGCGGGAAGCCTGGAAACTTTCGCGATCAGACCGCCTTTGTTGGCTCCCATTACTTTAATGGTGACCGGACTGCGATTTTCCATGCTTTCGCGCAAATCATCCCAAACAAGCTTGCGGGTCGCGCCGCTGACGGATAATTCAATATAACCATCCTCGTTCTCGAGGTTGATAATTTTGGCTGAAATCGGGTCGCCCTCTTTGAGGTCCTTCAAGCGATCCTTGATCTCATAAAATTCTTTACCGTAAACAATGCCGGTGCCGATCGCGCCCAAATCAACAAAAAGGGACGAACGTTCCTGTATAATTATGGTTCCTTTTACGATTTCTCCGACTTTCGGAGGATTAATCGAAGCGGCGGGCGCCACGCTTTTTATGGTATCTTTGGTCATAATTCGGAATATACAATATTTATTGATAATTTCAAGTCCTTTGATCGGGGACGAAATCAAACGCGACGCAAACCATATTGACCGTTATTAAAATTTGATTTATGGTTGTACCGATAATTTTGTAATGAAAGTTGGCGATGTTTAACAAATGAATACGGATACCAAGAACGGAACAGATTGAATGAGAAATGTTGATAACGAGGCGGATTGCGGATAGGACAAATTAAACGAATGGGTAGAAATCCATTGAAAAGAGAACATCCGAATTTTTATCGAAAGTTGACATGATGTTGACATTTAAAAAACGTATACATGTAAATGTAAACAATAATGTTATAATGGACATAAAATCTCTTATTTTGGAGAAGTTGAAAAACGCGGATAAGGTTTCGATGGCTGATATTTTGAAAGATACCGGTTTTTCGCGCGCTTACATTAACCGTTTTTTCCAGGAATTAAGAAACAATGGACAAATTTTACTGATTGGCGCAGGAAGGGGCGCTTATTATATACCGGCCGATAAGGAAAAATTATCGGAAATAAAGAAGAACATTCTTGCGGTTCGAAAGATAATTAAAAACGAGGGTCTTTCGGATGATATAATTTTAGACCAAATAAAACGCGAAACCGGTATATTTTTGGGTTTGCCGAAAAATGTTGCCGATATCTTGGATTATTCTTTTACCAAAATGGTCAATAACGCTATTGAGCATTCACAATCCAAAGAAATAGAAATTAGGTTTTCAGAAGACAAACAAAGAGTTAAGTTTGAGGTAATTGATTCGGGCGTGGGCGTTTTTAACAATATAAAGCAAAAGAAAGGGCTGGCTAGTGAATTGGAGGCGGTACAAGATTTATTAAAGGGGAAACAAACTACCGCGCCGCAGGGTCATAGCGGCGAAGGGATTTTTTTACTTCAAAAGTCGCAGACATATTCAATATCGCCAGTTCGAATAAAAAATTGATTTTTGATAATATCGTTGAAGATATTTTTGTCCAAGACAATAAATTTCGCCAGGGGACAAAAATTTTATTCGGAATTTCTATTTCATCGGCAAGAGACTTAGGGGCGGTTTTTCGGGAATATTCCGGGGATACTTTTGAATTTGACACTACAAAGGTCGCGGTGCGGTTGTATAAAATGGACGATATTTACGTGTCGCGATCGCAAGCAAGAAGAATAATGACCGGATTGGACAGGTTTAAAAAGATCATACTTGATTTTGCCCATATCGAAACTGCCGGCCAGGCGTTCGCGGACCAAATTTTCCGAGTTTGGAGCAATGAGCATCCCGATGTCGCGATAGAAACAATAAACAGCAATGAAAATATTGAGATGATGATCAATCGGGCTCGTGCCATTAAAAAATAACCATTTCCCGGCCTGCGTATCAATTCAGAGGCAAACTTCGGAATAAGCCTCCGAAACTGATGAAGGAGGAGCGCCTATAAAAATTGAATTCAATAGGGTATTTTTTAATCCGATAAAGGGCGCTCTTTGTAAATTTGAAAAAGGTGAATTGAATGACCGAAGCAAAGAAAAGATTTGTACCGGAAATGGGGGCAGCGAAACCATTGCTGTTTTGAAGAGCGGCTGAAACGGGCATGATCGCGGCGATCGGCGCGTCTAATCCGGAAGAGATCGAAGAGGCTGCCGTCGCGACATGCCATACGTCATCTTGAGATAGCCGTTCCGTTAATCACAGCTTGCGGTCGCTTTAATTAACTCGGCTGACCATCGATAAACATTGTAGTTTTTTACCGATTCGCGCATTTTACTCATCCGCCGATGCTGTTCCAGCGGCGACATATTCAACGCTCCGTAAATGGCGGCGGCGGTTTGTTCGGCGCTATAAGGATTAACAATTATCGCTTCTTTCAAATTCCGCGAAGCACCGGCAAATTGGCTCAAAATTAAAACTCCGCTTTCGTCGTTTCTCGCGGCAACATATTCCTTGGCCACCATATTCATACCGTCATGAACCGATGTGATCAGGCAGACATTCGCCCCGCGGTAGAGCGGATAAAGCTCTTCATGCGACAAATTTTCCTTAATTAGTACGATCGGCTTCCAGCTGCCGGTTCCCAAATTTTCGTTTATCTGATTGGCTTTATCGGTGACTTGCTTATTGAATTCACGGTATTTTTCAACACCTTCTCGGCTGGGCGGCGCAATCTGCAAAAAAGTGAACTGCCCTTTATAATCAGGGTGCGATTTGAAAAAAAATTCTATTCCGGCGAATCTTTCCAGGATACCTTTGATATAATCCAGCCGGTCCACGCCGATTCCTTTGTATTTTGTTTTTATGCCAAACTTTTCAAACGGGTCTTTTTCCCGCGGACGATCAATGTTGGTTGAACCATTCGTAAAAGCCACGCTGATGGGAAAGGGCTTGATATGAGAAATATGGCCCGTGCGAGTCACGGAAAATTGCTCCAGATCCACTACCGCTTCCAAACCTTTGGCCACCGTGTTCATGAAGTTATTGCAGTATTGCTGGGTGTGAAAACCGATGACATCGGCACCCAGCATTCCTTCAACAATCTCTTTTTTCCAAGGACAGATATCAAAATCTTCGGCACTCGGCCAGGGAATGTGCCAGAATATGCTTACTTGCGCGTCGGGCCGGCTCTTTTTTATCATTTGCGGCAAAAGCGCAAAATGAAAATCTTGGATCAAAATAAGCGGCCGCTCGGTTTTTTTAATCTCGGCCAAAAGATTTTGCGCGAATTTGCCATTAACTTTTCGGTATTCGAACCAATCTTCTCTACGAAAAATCGGTCTGACGTGCGCCCGGTGGCATAATGGCCAAAGCGCTTCGTTGGAAAACCCGACATAATATCCCCGGATTTCTTCTTCGGTGAGCCAAACCCGCTTCAATGTATATTTCGGCTCGTCGGGCGGTACTTGTATCTTGTCATTGACATCCACGGTCAGCTTGTCCGCATCGCCGCTTCCATGCGCCAGCCATAAACCGCCGCAAGCTTCCATTACCGGCTCCATCGCCGTTACGACGCCGCTGGCCGGTATCGAACAAATAAGCTCGTTTTTTACTTTTTTATGCGAATAAGGCTCTCGATTGGAAACGACAAAAATGGTTCTTTCCTTTAAATACGCTTTAACAAATTCTTGCAACCGCTGGGCAGTCCATGGCGTATCCAGCTTTTCCAACCTCATCCTGGCTTCCTCGCTTGCCGCCGAACGGGCCCGGATCAGGCTCTTTGACATTTTTGAAATTTCTTTCGTCAGCGGATCGAAAAATCCATTTTTTGAGGTTCCTTCTATTTGTGCCGATTTTCCGGCAAGCGCCATCTTGATGGATTTGACCATTGCCTCCACCGGTTTGATTATTAAAAAACGCAAGATCAAAACTATGGCCAAAGAAATTATCAGCGCCTGAACCAAAAACCTGTAAAAATTATTTTCCCAAGTTTGTAAAATCGCCGTATCGATATAATCGGCCCGTTGAACCACCATCAGCGCCCCGACGACGACATTATCCTGTCGCAGGGGTTGAACGAACTTATATATCTTGCCGCTGTCGGTTGCAAAAAAGGAACCGGTATCATTATTCGCATCCATCGCTTGTCCGGCCAGAACGGCATCATTGACAATCGATTCGGACAAGCCGGTGGATGACGCAACCACATTGCCTTTGTTGTCGTAAACGACCATTCCCAGCAAACGTTGTTTACCGGCGAATTTGTCCAGAACTTTTTGCAACGCCTCGGTCGAATTTTTTAGGAACAAGGGTTCAACCGATTCGTTAAGACTGTCGGCAAGCAACTTGGTTCTGGATTCCAAATCCGCCGAAAGCGACAATCTCTGGTCGTTAACTTGATACAAGGTAAATCCCAAGACCGCCAAACTGACTATTGCGATAACCCCTAAAATTATTAAAAAAATCTGTTTCATTTTATGTAGCTATACTCCTTTCCAACAAGCACTTGACATCGTCCGGCACACGGAAAAATAAAACCGTCAAGCAATGTCCGTTTTTTTAAAACCTCCGGTGCGCGCATATTCCTGCGGGTTAAAGCGTCAACTTTTTCTCATCAATCAGTGCCAGCTTGATCATATTTTTTAATAATAAGGAGGTTTTCACAAATAATATTCATACCATGCTCGCATCTTTACCTCAGGAATACCGGGGCGCCTTGGGCGCGCGGTAGTTTATTTACCCGCCAAAATACCTGGCGGGGAATCAAACTACCGGGGCGCCTTGGGCGGCGCGATAGTTTATTCGTAAAAACCTTCTTAGAGAATATTTTTGCGTTTGGCCTATGATTTTACGTCAATAATTTATCTTTCGCGTACAAAATAAATCCGACGGGCAACGCGACAAACGCCAGCAACAGCTTAGACTTGCTTGTTTTCGGAAAAAAATCTGTTTTTTTGGCATGAATCGAAAAACGCACCAAATTGGCATATTTAGTCGTCATTTCAAAAAAGGGAAGATTTATGGGCAATTGGAGAAATTGACGACAATAATTTATAGTCCCTATAGGGTTTTGCATGCGAAGCTTTGCCCAGTTTCTGGTCAACCCGTCTTTTCTGTATTCAGCTTGGTAAATCGATTCGTTGATAAACCGGGTCGAGTATTTCAATGCTATCTGGTTCCAAACTATCTGTTCTGTCAAAAATTTTTCCCGGCCAAATATCGGAAAAGGAAATTCTTTTATAATATCCGTTTTCACGAAACCGTGTTTATCGCCTTTAACTTTATATTTCAACCGAATTTCCAAGTAGTTAGAATCGAAAAATTTCTTGCCGTCCGCAGCCGGAAAAGCGGTACCGATAAGTTTTCTTTTAAAAGAACAAGTTGAGCCTTCCACGCCCGTAAAACGCGGTTTTTCCGCGTCGGCAATCCCGTCATAGTATTTTATTAAAGTTTCAAGACAGTCTGGCGTAAGCATATCGTCGGAATCGAGTATCAAGAAAAATTCTCCGTCGGCAAGCGACGCCCCTTTGTTTATCGCAATATGCTTGCCGCTATTCGTTTGCTTGAAATATTTGATATCAATCACATTTTCCGAAATCAACGATTGGACGAGCGATTCGGTTCCATCCGTCGATCCGTCATCAACGATAAGCCATTCGAAGTTTTTAAATGTTTGGCGGACCAAAGAATCATAACAACGCCTTAACGTCAGTTCGCGATTATACGAGGGAGTAAAAATTGTAAAAACGTGTTTGTACATTTTGTTTTATCAAGGAATTGACTGTAACATTTTTTTAGTATTCCGGCAATAGTTTTAACCCTCTTATTCCTTTCAAAAAAATGTGCTGGACGCCAATGACAAATGGTGCTTTTGGCAAAGAAGTCAAAGCAGTTTTCTGGGTTGGACGAGGATGCCGAAAAAAGAAACCAGCGCCAAGGTTCCCATACAGATAAAAAGCCAATGGAATCCGAACATTGAAGCCACAAAACCGCCGGCGACCGTACCCGCCGCAGTTAATAAATTGCTGAATACCATCCATTGAGAATATTCTTTGATTTGTTTTCCAAAATCCAAATGTTCGGCAAAAATCGCATTGAAGGCCGGCGATCCAGCGGCCTCGCCCAGCCCTAACAATATTTGCAGCAGAACCAGCTGAAAAATATTCCCGATGCCAATATACAAAAACCAGGCAATTGCCCTTATTAAAAATCCAGCCAGGAGCAAGTATTCTTTTTCTTTTAGAAGATCTCCCTTTTTTGAAACCGCGAAAGTGAAAATGCTGGTTGCCAAAAGGCCAACCGCCCAAGTCGCACTGATGGCAAAAAGATTTTTATTCAGCATTCCCACGTATACGGCGTAAAGCGGACCCAGCAGATTGCTCGCGAAAACAAAAATACCGTTAAAAATGAATAAAATTTTGAGAGATTTATTTTTCATTGTAAAAATTTACCCTATAAAAACATAAATTCGATTAAAAATCGCAATTGCGTCAGCGATGTTTTGTTATAATACCAAAAAATCGCTTTTTGAGCGATTAATTTAATGCTGAATTTAGCCGCGGATCGAGCAATAATCGGCACCGACCGCACAGTCTTCTTTTCGAGCGAATACATCAATTCGTCGTTTTCGATTTCGCTAGGCTTCTTTTTTCCGTCCGGCAACAACAGTCAAACTCATAAAAATATCATTTAATCCGCTTTTGGATTTTCAAGCGGCCTTTTATTTTATTTACCCGCCAAAACACCTCGGGACTCTGCTTCGGGAATGAATGGCAGGGAATCAAACTTTTCCGCGGGAATACCGCGCCGCCTTGGCCGCGCGGCAGTTTATTTACCCGCCAAAATACCTAGCGGGGAATCAAACTACCGCGCCGCCTTGGCCGCGCGGTAGTTTATTTTCCTCCCACTTTGCAACTATTTGCTTGCTGGCAGGCGGGAATGTATGGTAAATGCCTCAATTCCGGGCCGGCGGCGCGGCCGCGGGGACATAACTTGCCTCTATAATAGTTAGCCTGTCCCAAGAGCAATTTTGGGTAAAGTAGGTTCGAGCAGGGTCATAAAGATTCACAACAATCAGAAAGTCGGGGTTCCCCCCGACTTTCTGATTGTTGTGCCCTCGACAGGAATCGGACCTGTAGTCGCAAGGTCCGCAACCTCGCATTTTATCCATTAAACTACGAGGGCCAATGAAGATCAACGGTTAAACGGTACCATAAAAAACGGATGAACGCAACCTCGTGTGTGCGTCTTACAATCATTTGCAATCATTTAAGATATCGCTAATATAATTGGCAGAAGTGCGGCATGGCCGCGCATTGGCTACGGGTGGCGTGAACGCTCTTTACGCGGAGGTTACGGAGGAAGGAAATTTTATTTGAAAACCGCCGATAATTTACCGCCGGATACTTGCGCAGTGCGTACGCGATGGGCGGGGATGCGGATTTTCGCGGCGTAAATAAGTGATATTCGTTTCAATATAATAGCAATCGCGCCGCGCGTTGCCGGATGAGAGGGCGGCTTCCCGGGAGCCGCCATAATTTTCCTTTACTTTTGGTGTTTGCTTGATATAGAATATTCGGGCGCTACCAGATTTTGATTTTTTTGTATTAAAATATATTTATGGAACCAAAAATGTATATCAAGGGCGTGGGAATGACTCGTTTCGATTATACCCAAAAACCGTGGTGGGGTTACGCTTATGAGGCGGCGCTGGACGCGCTTAAGGATGCCAAGATGGATTTTTCCGGGATCGACGCAATTGTTTTTTCCGGCGTATCTTCGGCGGCCGGGGGGGAGCACCAGACTCATAAGGTATCGCTGTTGTCAGGGTTATTCAAGACCAACGTCCCCATTATTGAGACGCCGTCGGTTTGCGGCGGCGGCGGCGTGGCGTTTTGGGCGGCGTTGCGGCTTTTGCGCGACAGCGAGTTTAAAAATATTTTAGTTTTGACCGGCGAAAAACTGGTGGAGAGCCGCGCCGAGGTGGTTACCGACTGGATATTATCAGCGGCGGAGCGAGTGGTGGAACAGCCGGAAGGTTTGCTTTTTCCGGTGCAGAACGCGCTGGTTTTTCAGCAGTACTGCGCCAAATACGGCGGCAAGCATGAAGATTTGGAATTGATCGCGTTCAAAAATCACCAAAATGCGGCGTTAAATCCCAAAGCTTATTATTACAAGCGGCCGGTGGAAATGGAAAAAATCAAAAGTTCACCAATGGTGGCCGAACCGTTGACGCTGATGGATTGTTCGCTGTCGGTGAACGGCGGCGCGGCAGTAATCGTTTCCAAGGAAGAAGCGGAGATTGAGACGGTTGGCTCGGGTTTTGCCACGGATTATATTCTGACTTTCGAAAGGAAAGATAAGACGCATTTCAAAGCGACGCAGTTGGCGGCGGAAAAAGCGTTTACGATGGCGGGGTTATTGCCCAAAGATATCAATGTGGCCGAGATTCACGACGCATTCACTTCGGTGGAGCTGTTGTCATACGAAGATTTGGGATTTGCCGATCCGGGTAAGGGGGGCGAGTTGATCCGTTCGGGTAAAATCAATTTGGACGGTGAAATGCCGATAAATCCGTCAGGAGGTTTGAAGGCCAAGGGTCATCCGATCTCGGCAACGGGTTTGGCGCAGATCTATGAAATTACCAATCAGTTACGCGGTAATTGCGGGGAAAGGCAAGTTAAAAACGCCAAAATCGGTTTAACGCATAACATCGGCGGTGCCGGCGGCAGCGCGACGGTGCATATATTCAAAAAAGATTAAAATTATATAGATTTCGCCTATGTAATTTGTTCCGGGCGCGTTAATTTTTGAAAGGACGATTAAAGCTGTTTGCCAGATTTATTTTTTCCGTCAATTAGCGGAAGTGAAGTATTTTTTAAGGACGAGGCGAAAGATGGTTTTGTTTTTCAGGTTGGCTTCCAAAAGGCAGATGCCCTTGTTGGGAAAGCCGTAGACCACCAGGGTTTTGGGTTTTGCCAGAATTACCGCCGGGATCACCAACAGGTCTTCCTCGCCGTCAATGCAAAGATTGGCGGTTTTTTTGATCGCTTCGCGCATGGCATTCCAGCTTTCTTTTTGGATGGTGCCGGCCGGGTTTTTAACGTTCATGGAGCAGGCGTGCTTTTGACTAAAGTCGCGGCGCTGGACTTTTTTGTCAAAAATTTTAATATCGGATTGCAGGTGATACGAACAATAATCACCCACGGTGATCACGGTTTTGTATTTTTTCCAGGCCAGAGTTTGCGCGTATTTTCGTTTTATTTCATTTTCCGAGCCGAAAAGCGCTTTGCCCCAGACTTTTTGCATTTGCAGGCGGTTTTTCTCTGGCAAAATATAGGTTTTTGGCATATACTAAACAATAAATTACAAGAACCAAATTCTGCGCCGGGGACGCGTCCGTTTTCGGCGGGCAAGTTCCAAATAATATTTAAATCTTGATATTTAAAATTTAAGTTTCGAATATTAGAATTTACTTTGTGATTTGGCGCTTGATGCTTGAAGTTTAACCATTTTATTTTACCACAAGATTATGTTTTATGAATGCCAAAAATGCAAACGGCGGTGGCAATATCCGATTGCCGAATGTCCGTATTGCCTGATGCCCTTGGATAAGATTGGCGGGAAAAAAGTTACAGTGCGCGGCGCGGTCAAAGTGGCGATCCCGACGCTTTTTCATCCCGATGTTCCCTATAATGTCCTACTACTCGAAGATGAGGCGGGCAATATGTGGGGATATAAATCGGAAAAGGAATATAAAGCCGGGGATGAATTTACGGTCGAAACCGACTCCAATAAGAACGCGGTGGCGATCTGGCGGGTCAAGTATGAACCCCGAGAAGCGATTGAGAAGGCGTTGAGCCTGATCGGCGGTATTAATATCGGCGCGGATTCAAAAGTGGCGGTGCTGCCGACGATCACCAAACCGACCCATTCATATTTCCGCGATAATACTTCGCCGGAATTTTTAGCGGCGTTGCTTCAGTTGTTGCTGGATTGCGGGGTAAAGAAGGAAAATATTACGGTAGGGACGCAAAGTTTTGACGAAATACCGGCCGGAGCCGCGGCAATGAAGGCGGGACTGGTTGAGGCTTGTATGAAATTCGGGATCATGCCGCTTGATCTTGCTACGGGCGAGTTTGAAACCATCGGGCAATTTGAAGTTTCCAAACCGGCGCTTGACGCGGATTTGGTGATTGATCTGGCAATGGAAAAAATGGGGGCGGCCAACGCGACCGGCAATATTTTAAAGGCGCTAAAAAAGGAATGTTATCTGGGGCAGAAATATTTGTCGTCGGACGCGGAGATCGCGGCCAAGCTGGAGCCGGTAATTGGCAAGCTGGTGGTAATCGGCGAAGCGGAGTTTATCCAGAGATCAAACAAACTCGTGGCGTTTACGGGGCTGGTTTTGGCCGGCCGCGCGCCGCGCAATGTGGACCGGGTGTTCAATGAGGTTACCAAGGCGTTCAAACTGCCCGAAGTTTTAAAGGATATTGACATGGCGATGATACCGATTGTCGGAAGAACGATCAAGGAAGTGCAATACCAAGCCGAGATATTTTAAATATATTTTAAATATTAGACCTACTGCGTAAATATTTCCTACTGCAATTTCCATATTTCGGCTACGGAAAATTCGTCAGTCGTCGGCAGACTTTAAGTCAAGTATGCCTCCCTCGTTTTTGCGAAACGAGACTGCGAGCAGACCTTCCTTATTTCCCTCGCGCGAAATCTGAAAATTTCGTCGCGTAAATATTTACGCAGTAGGTCTATTGAAATCACATTTGGAAACCGCGCCAAAAGCGCAAAAATTAAGGAATCAAACGATTTCAATGATTCCCATTAGGCGCGGATTCATCGTGTGATGCAAATAACGTCAAAGTTCGAATGACAAATGGCAAACAAACGTCAAAGTTCGAATGACAAATGATAAAAAATACTTTTTTAAAATTTGCCATCGGATTTAGATTTTGTTCGACGTTTGAAATTTGATATTTGGATTTATTAAATGTACACATTTAATGGCAGGATAGTACTGGTGACGGGAGGGTCGCAGGGGATCGGCAAGGCAATCGCCACCAAGTTCGCGTCCTTAGGGGCCAAGATTGCGTTAAACGATATCGCGCCGCAGGAGGAAAATTTGAAACTGGCGGTTGATGACATAAAAAAAGCCGGGGCGCCGGATGCCAAATATTTTTGCGCCGATGTGTCCAAATTCGCCGAAGTGGAAGCGATGGTGCAGAATATCCAAAAGGAATTCGGCCGGTTGGACGTCTTGATAAACAATGCCGGAATCGCCAAGGACAGGACGCTGGCCAAAATGACCGTGGAAGAGTGGCAACGGGTGATCGATATCGATTTGACCAGTATTTTTAACTGTTCAAAAATTGCTTTGCCTTTACTGATCGCGGCGCAGGGCTCAATCGTCAGTTTGGCTTCAGTGGTGGGGCAGGAAGGTAATTTTGGCCAGACCAATTATGCCGCGGCCAAAGCCGGGATTATCGGATTTACCAAAGCCTTGGCCAAGGAAGTGGGAAGATTCAATGTGCGGGTCAACGCGGTGGCGCCCGGATTCATTGAGACCAAAATGGCCGAAGCGATTCCCGAAGAGATGAAAATGCTGATCAAGAAAGCGACGGCGATGGGACGGTTCGGCAAACCCGAAGAAGTGGCATCAACGATCGCGTTTTTAGCCTCATCCGAAGCAAGTTTCATTACCGGTACGGTGGTGAACATCGATGGCGGCTTGATGATCTAGCCGCCGGCGCCGTTCGCCGCATGCCCGCTACCATGGAGAAAATCATCGGCGCGGTTTTGGACAAATTAAGCCAGGCGTATCCCGAAACTCCGTTCGCGGTCCGCTTTTGGGATGGGAAAGAATCGTGTTACGGGAAGGGAACGGCCAAATTTACGGTAACCATCCGTTCCGAAGGAACGATCAAAAAGATTCTGGGGGGAGGCACGCAGGCATTCGGGGAGGAATATATGGATGGCAACATTGATATCGAAGGCAATCTGCAGGCGATGGCCGCGTTTAGCGGAAAATGGGAGGAGATTGCCGGGAAAATGCCGTTATGGGCAAGGATCGGGGCGAGATTGAAGCAGTTGTTGCCGCGGACGATCGGCGTTGATAAAAAGAATATCCATTACCATTACGATATCGGCGATGATTTTTATTCGTTATGGCTTGATCCGACGATGACTTATTCCTGCGCTTATTTTAAAGAGGCTGACAATGATTTGGAAACCGCGCAGAAGAACAAATATGACCACATTTGCCGGAAATTGAGATTGCAAGAGGGGCAAACTTTGGTGGATATCGGGTGCGGCTGGGGAGGAATGATGTTTTACGCGGCCAATAAATACGGCGCTCGCTGTACCGGCTATACCTTGTCGAAAAACCAATTTACATACGTCAAAGAAAAAATAAAAGAAAAGGGGCTGGGCGGGAAAGTGGAGGTTTTTTTGGATGATTATCGCAAAATCAAGGGAAATTTCGATAAATTCGTGTCAATCGGGATGTTCGAACATGTGGGCAAGAAAAATTACCCGGAGTTTTTTAAATCGATCAAAAAGATATTGAAGCCCAAGGGGGTTGGGGTTTTGCAGACAATTGGCGGCACTACCGGCGGACCGAACGACCCGTGGATTGAAAAATACATTTTCCCGGGCGGTTTTATCCCGACACTGGGAATGATTTCGGACAATATGGCTAAAGCCGAATTGGTGTTGCAGGATGTGGAAAATCTGGGGCTCCATTACGGGATGACGCTGGACACGTGGGCCGGTAATTTTGAAAACAGGATCGCCGCGGTCCGCCAGGCGGTAGTGAACCGTCTGCGCGACGAGAAACAGGCGGAACGGTTTATCAGGATGTGGCGTTTGTATTTGAATGCTAGTTCGACAACTTTCAAGAATGGCGGCAATCGCCTGTACCAGGTGGTTTTCAGTAGCGGCATAGACAACGATTGGCCGCTTACGCGCGACCATGTTTACTGTTTTTAATGTTATAATTAATCATGGCCTGGGTTGCGGTCGCGGTTTTTTCGTGGTAATAAGAAGGCGTTCGTTTTTGGGAATATTTTAGAAAAAAACATGTTGTATAACAAAGATCAGATCAGAGAGATAATTCCTTATAAGGAACCATTCCTATGGGTCGATGAAGTGGAAAAGATCGAGAACGACACGATTGTCGCGTATAAACAGACATCTCCGGATGAACCTTATTTTGCCGGCCACTTCGTGGATTTTCCGATTATGCCCGGCGTTTTGGTCGTTGAGGGACTTGCCCAAACCGGGACAATTTTGTTGCGCCAAAAGATCGGCGCGGACCACAAAAACAAGCATTTGCTGGCTTACCAGGTGCGGGGGGCGCAATTTTTGTCGCCCATCTTACCCGGAGACAGGATTAAATACCGGTTGCAACTGGTTGGTTTTTACAAAGATAAGATTGCCAATTTTGTGGGAGAGGCCACGGTGGGCGGCGTTTTAAAATGCGAAGTCCGGTTTTCGGTGGCGGTAATGGATAAACGCGAAATGAAAGAAAAATTTTACGGGCAACAAGCCCAAACGGCGACGGCAACCAAAAAAAAATTATTCAATCTGCCATCTTTAAGCGTGGGCGGATGGACCGCCAAATATCCGATTATTCAGGGAGGGATGGCGGTGCGCGTATCTTTGCACAATTTGGCCGGCAATGTGGCTAAAAACGGCGGTGTGGGAATCGTGGCGATTTCGGGGATGCTGGATTCCCAAGAAGTAAAGGATGAAATCCGCAAGGCGCGGGAAATTGCCGGACCCGGGGGGGTGATCGGTGTGAATATCATGGGCGTGATCGGGCGCTTCACCCAGTTGTTGAACGCGGCGATTGAAGAGAAAGTGGACTTAATTGTTCAGGGAGCGGGATTCCGCTATGATACTTTTGACATGGCCAAGGCGGCGAATATTCCGGTATTTTCCATCGCGTCATCGTTGAAAGTGGCCCAGAAGGCTGAAGCCGCCGGGGCCGCGGCGATCGTGATCGAGGGCGCGGACGCGGGCGGCCATCTGGGGTTTCCGCACGGCAAGCCGTTCCGCAAGACGATAGATATTTTAAAGGAAGTCGTGGCGGCGGGAATTAAGCTCCCGTTGATCGCGGCCGGAGGTATATTCAGCGGCGCGGATATCGTGGAGATGCTGCGCAACGGCGCGTCCGGAGTGCAGATGGCGACGAGATTTGTTTCCACGGAAGAATGCGACGCCAATATCAAATTCAAGGAGGCGCATTTGAACGCCAAGCAGGAAGATGTGGTGATAATCCATTCGCCGGTCGGGTTGCCGGGCCGGGCGGTGCGCACGCCGTTCGTGGATAAAGTATTGGCGGGGACTGCCCCTAAAGCTTTGCCGGAAGAGTGCAAGGGGTGTATCGGTCCGGTTTGCGACAAAAGTTATTGCATTCTTAAAGCATTGGAAGCGGCCCGCAAGGGGGATTTGGATAATGGCCTGGTTTTTGCCGGAGCCAATGTCTGGCGCGTCAAAAAAATGTATAAAGTTGCCGATCTGATCAAGGAACTGGTCGATGAAGCCAACGCGATTCTGGCCAAAGAGCCGTTGCTCGCCCAGCTTTAAACGTTAAAACCAAATTTTTAAACCAAACTAACAGAAGAGATATGTTTGATAACAATAAACTCACCAAATTGCTGGGTATCAAATATCCGATAATCCAGGGCGGCATGGCGGGAGTTTCGGAATCAACGCTGGTAGCGGCGGTTTCCAACGCCGGTGGCTTGGGGGTCATCGGCTCGGGGTTCGCGCCACCGGCGTGGCTGGAGGAGGAGATCAAAAAAACAAAGGCACGGACGGATAAGCCGTTCGGGGTCAATCTTTTGTTGCAAAATCCCGGGGCGCCGGACTTAATCAGGATAATCATCGCCAATAAGGTGCCGGTAGTATTCACGGGAGGGGGAAATCCCTTGCCCGTGATGCCTTTCTTTAAGCAGGGAGGGGTAAAAGTGATTCCGGTGGTGCCGTGCGTGCGGCTGGCGGTAAAGATGGAACAGGCGGGGGCGGACGCGGTGGTGGTGGAGGGGCTTGAATCGGGAGGACACATTGGTGAAGGTACGACCATGTGCTTAATCCCGCAAACAAGCAGTGCGGTCAAAAACATTCCGGTGATTGGCGCGGGCGGTATTTGCGACGGCCGGACTTTTGCGGCGGCGTTGATCATGGGCGCGGACGGCGTGCAGATCGGCACGCGGTTTTTAGCCGCCACCGAGTGCCAGATACACGAAAGTTACAAAGAGGCGGTTATCAAAGCGACCGATGAGGACATCGCGGTGGTGGCGCGCTTTACCGGCCATCCGGTGCGGATGATCAAGAACAAATTCGTGGAATCGGTGCGCAAGATTGAGGCCAAAAATCCTTTTCCCGAAGAGATTAAATCGGAGCGTTTTGCCGGCAACAAAGGCGGCGCCGATGCCGATCTGTCGGCGTTGTTGTGCGGCACCTGCGCCGGGGGTATTCGGGATTTGAAGCCTTGCAAAGACATTATCGAAGAGATCGTCGGCGAAGCAAAGAAAATCATGGATAACGGCTGCCAGTTGTTTTCGTAATTCCATATTGCGGAGAATATGAATAAATTTGTTTCAATCCTTACCTTTATTTTGGTGAGACCGTACGTAAAAATCAATTTTTTGAAGGAGGTTGCGGGGGAAAATAATTTCCCCAAGAGAAACTTTATTCTAGCGTCGAACCATTTGAGTCATTTGGATTGGCTCATCGATGGCGGGCTTTTATCGCCGCGGCGGCATGTTTTTATCGCGCAGGTGGACAAAATGACCGGAACGAAAAAGTTTTTTCGGGATTTGCTTTATTGGGTTTGCGGCGTGGTTACGGTGGACAGAAACAACAAAGAATCAAAAAAGGCGGCGTTGGCCACGGCGATCGAAATGGTTAAAAACGGTTATAGTTTGGCGATTTATCCGGAAGGAATGCGGTCGCGCGACGGCCAGACGCATGAATTCAGGGCGGGAGTGGGCAAGATATATATCGAGACCGGTGCGCCGGTAGTGCCGTCCGCGTTCAAGGGAACTTATGAAATGATGCCGCCGGGAGGAAAATTGAAAGTAAAAAAGACGGCCAGAATATTAATCGGCAAGCCAATGGAGTTTTTGCCGGAGCGGGAGGCGGCGGCCAAGCTGGATAAAAATTCGGAAGAGTACCGCCAAATTTGCGCAACTATCGCCAAAAAGACCGAAGAAGCAGTCAGAAATTTGTTAAAAAATGACACCGGTTGATGTCATATATACACATGAATAAGTTGGTTTCGATAATTTCGAGGGCGGTGTTGGCGGGGCCGATACGTCGATTATTGATCAAGGATATCAAAGGGCTGGAAAATGTGCCTAAAAGAGGGAATTTTATTTTGGCATCCAATCATTTGAGCCATATGGACTGGTTCATGAGCGGTTATATCGCCACGCCGCGCAAGTTCACATTTATTGCTCAAATGGACCAATACACGGGGTTCAAAAAACTCTGGCGCAATATCATTTATTTATGGGGCGGGATAATTCCGATCAATCGCAAGAGCGACGAGTCGAAAAAAAAAGCGATTGAGACCGCGATTAAGATGCTTAAAGGAGGGTATTGCGTGGTTATTTATCCCGAGGGCGGGCGGGCTTACAACGGCGTGATGAGGGATTTCAAGCCGGGCGTGGGCAAACTTTACATCGAGACCGGAGTTCCGGTGCTGCCGATCGCATTGAAGGATACCAACGAATTGATGCCGCCGCACGGCCGGCCTAAATTCGCAAAGGTGGCGAAAATCGCGATTGGCCAGCCGGCGGTTTTTCCGAAAGAGTACGAACAAGCCAAGGGTCTTGACAAAGACTCAAAAGAATATCACAATCTTTGTGCGAACGTTACCGCCCAAATTGAACGGGATGTGCGCGACTTGGCAAAGAAATTACAATAATTTTACCAAATGGAGATCAAAAAGATACTGATCGCCAACCGGGGGGAAATCGCGTTGCGAATTCTGCGCACCTGCCATGAAATGGGTATAAAAACCGTGGCGTTATGTCCTCAACCGGGCCAGGAAAGAAATTTCCTGGAAACGTCGCTTGCCGATGAATTCTATTACCTTGAGAAAGACGGCGCTCAAGGATATTTGGATAAGGAAAAGATTATCGAGATCGCCAAAAAGGCCAAGGCGGACGCGATTCATCCGGGTTACGGTTTTTTGGCGGAAAATTGGCAGTTCGCGCTGATGTGCGACAAGAACCGGATCAAATTCATCGGGCCGCATTTCAAAACTTTGCGTATTTTGCAAGACAAAGTGGAATCGAAAAAAATTGCCAAAAAAATCGGCATTCCCACAGTGCCGGCATCCGATCAATCGATAAAAAGCAAAAAAGATTTGATAAAATGGGCCAATCGCATCAAGCCGCCGTTCATTATCAAGGCCCAGCGGGGCGGAGGAGGGATGGGCATTCGCGTGGTCAACGGCCAGATGAATTACGAGGAAATGATGGCGCTGTCTTTGGGGGTACAGCGGCAAATGGCGGGAGCATTTGATGATATTGATTTCTTTTTGGAAAAATATCTGCCCGAAGTTAAACATATTGAGTTTCAGGTGTTGGGCGATGGAAGAAGAGCGGTGCATTTGGGCGAACGCGAATGTTCGATCCAGCGTCGTTTCCAGAAGTTGGTGGAGGAATCGCCTTCACCGGCGTTAGACCCGGAATTGCGCGCGAAGATGGGCGCTTGGGCGGTGAAAATGGCCGAGTCGTTGCGTTATGAGGGCGCGGCCACGGTGGAGTTTTTATTGGACAAAGACAAGAATTTTTATTTTATGGAAGTCAATCCGCGCATTCAAGTGGAACATCCGGTGACCGAAGTGGTTACCGGAGTGGATATTGTGGAACAGCAAATCCGGATCGCGGAAGGCAAACGGTTATTCTCCACGCAGGAAAGCATTTACCAAAGCGGTTGGGCGATTGAAGTGCGCGTCAATGCCGAAGATCCCCAGAAAAATTTCGCGTCTTCGCCGGGAACGGTGACCAAATACATTCCGCCGCAGGGGCAGGGAGTTTTCGTGCACAGCTTTTTGCAGGATGGCCAAGAAATTTACCCTTACTTTGATTCATTATTGGCAAAGATTATCACTTACGGCAAAGATCGCCAGTCGGCAATCAAAAAACTGGATCGGGCGCTTTCGGAAACCGATATTGAAGGCGTGGCCACGACTATTCCTTTCTTTAAGCTTCTGCTGGAAAAAGAAGAGTTTATCAATGGAACATTTTTTACCAATTTTATCGAAAAAAGCGGGATCGTGCAGGAACTGATGTTTAAACCTTACTTGCAGAAGAAGATGGTGTGCAGCCACAAGGATATCGAGGAAAAAACAGTGGCCGATATCGCTTACAAGATATACCGAGAGGTAAAAAACGTTTCCGAATCAACCGGCGCGGGTTCGGACCGCATTTCCAAATGGGTGATGGCCGACCGGCTGGGAATGGCCGAAGAACGTTAGATTGAGAACGCAAGTTATTTCGGAAAGCCTCCCAAAGAATATGAAATTCAATTTTAACAACCAAGGTAAAGATTTTGAAGTGGAAATTCTTGATCAGGAAACCGGGATAAGGATCAATGTTAACGGCAAGGAATTTGTTTATGATGAGAAAGCGGCGACCGAGGTGGCTACGGTGCCTCAAACTGCAATCCCGCGACGCGATTTGAATGCCAAGGAAGTGCGGGCGGCGCTGGCCGGAACGATTGCGGACATAAATGTCAGGTCCGGAGATATTGTCAAGGCGGGACAAAAATTGTTGACGCTTTCAGCAATGAAAATGGAAAATGAGATACTGGCCGAGGTGGAAGGAAAAGTTAAAGAGGTAAATGTAACCAAAGACCAGAAGGTCAAGGAAGGCGATATTTTGGTAACGTTGGCGTAAAAAATGGATTTTCGGATCAAAAAATTCAGGGAATTGGATTCAACGAGTACCAAGGCCAAAGAGCTGGCGGCGGCCGGGGCCGAGCCATGGACGGTGGTGGCCGCCGAACAACAGGGGCGGGGGTATGGACGCAAGGGTGACGCGTGGTTTTCGCCCAAGGGCGGATTGTATTTTTCGGTGGTGCTGCCCAAAGGGAATGTTGACGACCTGCAAATTTTGACGATCCTGGCGGCGTTTTGCGTGGCTAGGGCGGTCAAGGAAGATTGCCAAGTCGAGCCGTTCGTAAAATTGCCCAATGACGTTTATTTGAACGGGAAAAAGATCAGCGGAATACTGACGGAAAATGTGATCGCCAAGGAGGTGAAATCATCGGTTATCGGTATCGGCGTGAATACGAACATTGATTGGTTCCCGAGCGAATTAAACACGGCGACGTCGTTGAAAATGGAGCTTAAAAGAGCTATTGACAATGAACTGGTTTTGAGGCAGATTGTGACTCAGTTGCAAAATATTTTTCGGTCAATAAGCCAATAAACCACCCCGGAGACGATTACGGGGGAACCGATAATCTCCGAGGTATTCCGGCGGGTAAATAAACTATCGCGCGCCCAAGGCGCTTCGATAGTTTGATTCCCCGCCATTCATCCCCGGGGCAAAGCCCGATGATGAATAGCGGGTAAATAAACTATCGCGCGCCCAAGGCGCTTCGATAGTTTGATTCCCCGCC
>CAZUST010000002.1:0-12766 GCA_964623335.1 uncultured Candidatus Saccharibacteria bacterium | reverse complement strand
ATTCATCCCCGGGGCAAAGCCCCAAGCCCCAAGAATGAATGGCAGGTAAATAAATTTTTTGATTTACGAATCGCGATTTATGATGATCGGGGGATATATTTATTCATAAATCTTAAATCATAAATCAGTATTTAAATATGAATTTCGAAAAAGAAATCAATCAATTGAATAAAACTCAAGCCGGGCTGGAAAGTCCGGAATTGGTGGAAAAACAACATCAAAAGGGCAAATTGTCCGCGCGCGAGCGGATTAATTTGCTTTTGGATCCGGCTACCTTCGTAGAAATGGATTCATTCGTGGAGACGCGGTTCAATCAATTGGGTTTGGATAAAAAGAAAATTACCGGCGATGGCGTGGTAACCGGTTTTGGCAAGATCAATAACCGGCCAGTATGCGTGTTTAGCCAGGATTTCATGAAGATGGGCGGATCTTTGGGCGAGATGCACGGCAAAAAGATCGTTAAAGTGATTGAGCACGCGCGCAAGACGGGATGTCCGGTGGTCGGGATCATCGATTCGGGCGGAGCACGCATTCAGGAGGGCGTGGCGAGCCTCGACGGCTACGCGGGAATTTTTAACGCGATGGTTAAGGCGTCGGGCGTAGTGCCGCAAATTTCGGTGATCGTAGGGCCGTCGGCCGGCGGCGCGTGCTACGCGCCGGGGCTTTCGGATTTTATTTTCATGGTGGATAACATTTCACAAATGTTCATTACCGGACCGGAGGTCATTAAAAAAGTTACCGGAGAGGATGTGACATTTGAAAATTTGGGGGGCGCGAACGTTCATTGCAGCAAATCGGGCTGCGCGCAATTTCGTTACGCCAGCGAAAAGGATTGTTTTGCCGGGGTCAAAAAATTACTGGGTTATTTGCCTCAGAACAATATGGACGACGCGCCGCGGTCAAAAAACCTTTTAGCGGAACTTTTTGAAAAGGAGGACAGCGTCAGGCTGCTGGACATGGTGCCCGAGGAAAGCGGCCGAGGTTACGACATGAAAGCGGTGATCGAGGAGATATTCGACAAAAATTCGTTTTTTGAGGTGCAAGCAGGATTCGCGGCAAATGTCGTGACGGGATTCGCGCGTTTGGGGGGGTATGTCGCCGGCGTGGTGGCCAACCAGCCTAAATTGATGGCGGGCGTTCTGGATATCGATTCTTCGGACAAGGTATCGCGGTTTGTGCGGTTGTGCGATTCGTTCAATATTCCGCTGATAAATTTGGTGGATACATCCGGTTATTTGCCGGGGACAAACCAGGAGCATAACGGTATTATTCGCCACGGCGCCAAAGTTTTGTACGCTTACGCGGAAGCGTCGGTGCCCAAGATTTCGGTAATTTTACGCAAGGCGTTCGGTGGCGCGTATATCGCGATGGCGAGCCGCTGTTTGGGTTATGACCGCGTATTGGCTTGGCCGGGAGCGCAGATTGCGGTAATGGGGCCGGAACAGGCGGTAAAAATCATTTATCATCGCGAATTGTCGGAGCGCAACGATGCGCCCAAATTCGAGCAAGAAAAGATTAATGAGATGCGCCAAATGGCCAGCGCGTTCGAAGCGGCCAAATTGGGGCAGGTGGACGCGGTAATCAATCCCAAGGATACCCGGTCGGTTTTGACCAAATTGCTGGAGTCGCTGTTGACCAAGCGCGAAGAGAAGATTGTTCGTAAGCACGGGAATATGCCATTGTAGGAATAGTCGTAATAAATCCGGTATAAATGTCCGCAAAAAGACCGCAAGAATTTTTTGCGATTGTCGATGGGGCGGAAAGACGGAAAATGAGATTGGATTAACAATTTTTGAGCAGAGTTGCCAACATGGTTTTAAACAAGTTATCCACTTTCCTTCGCTAAAACTTCGGCGGGCAAAGCAAATGAAAATATTCAAGGAAAAATTCAAGAAGAATGAACGGGAGCGGTTTTATTGGGGCCGGGTTTATTTCATTTCGGATACCCGGGAGTTCAAGACGAAAATTTTATGGGCGATGTCGTTTGAGTGGGTGCGGCGGCAGCTGCTGGCTGAAGCCTGGAAAGATGAGGACGTGGACAAGTTAGTGAATAAAATAGTGGTAACGAAATGGAAGGACGCGGGAAGGAAAGTGTTTTCGCATCAAACCCAATACGATCCCTGGGCGGCCGATGAAAAGGAAAGCGCGGCGCTGATGAAATTCATAATCGAGAGGAGCCGGGCGGACAACCGCAGTTAATTTTTAACCTATGGCAAAAAAAAAGATACTGGTCGTATCGATGAAAACGGGGTGGGGACATATCAAAGCGGCCCAGGCGCTGGAGGAATACGCCAAAAACAATCTGCCGGAATTATACGTAAAACACGTTGATCTTTGCGTTATCGAACCGTTACTGGGTAAATTTTTCCAGAAATTTTACGATATTTCGAGCGATCGTTTTCCCCGCGTATGGGGCAAAGTTTATGAAACTTTTGATAAAGAATTGGTGGCGACCGCGTTCCAGAAATTGAGCAAATATCAGAATGTGATCAATTCGCGCGTGGCGGATTATTTGGAAAACGAGAAAGCCGACGCGATAATTTTTACCAATGTGGTGGCCGCGCCGATAATCGCGCCCGTTTGCCGCAAGATCATTCCCAAAGGGTTGTTGAGCGCGGTGGTAACCGATTACCACGGCCATTCGTATTGCAATGTGAAGGATTTGGACCGGTATTTTGTGGCGATTCCGGAAGTGAAAGACGATTTGGTGCGGGTGGGGATCGAGCCGGATAAAATATCGGTTACCGGTATCCCGGTAAGCCCGAAATTTTATGCCAAACACAATCCCGATCTGTTGCGGCGCCGGTTGGGTTTCAAGGTGCCGCGCCCGACAGTGCTTTTTATCAGCCGGATGAACAAGGATTTTGTGGTACCGACGATCATAAGTTTGCTGGCGCGCGAACCAAAAATAAATTTGGCGGTGGTGTGCGGCGGCAATGACAAATTATATAAAAAGATCAAGAAAGAGATCCCCTGCCGGCCGGAAAATTTCAAGCTGATAAATTGGACCAACCGCGTCGACGAATATATGAAAATCTCGGACGCGGTGATCAGCAAACCGGGCGGGCTGGTAATCTCGGAATGTTTGGCTTTGGGCAAACGGATAATCATGACCGATCCGATTCCGGGACAGGAAGAATATAACGCGGAGTTAATAACCAAATTCGGTTACGGTAAATTGGCCAAAGAGCCGGAAGACATTATTAAGGCGGTTGATTGGATGCTGGTTCATCCCAAGACCGGCGGTTTATCGATGAATCGCCCGAATCCCTGCGCGGAAATTTTGAAAAACTTTTGAGTAATCCAAAATGAACAAGATTATATGTTTTGATGTTGACGGGACGCTGGTGGAAAACCGATCTTCTTGGGCGATATTGAGCGCGGGATTGGGATGTCCGAGCGACTGTCTGGAGGAAATATACCGCAAAACGGAAAGCGGCCAAATGTTGTTTGCCGACGGGGTAAAAATAATTGAGGAGATGTATATCAACAGCGGCAAGGCAACCGAAACTTATATTCGCGGCATATTCAATCAAATACAATTGAAACACGACGCGCGGGAAACGATCGCGTTCGCGCGGAACAAGGGTTACAAATCGTATTTAATTTCGGGCGGAATCGATATTTATCTCGAAGAGGTCGCCAGGAAAGCGGGAGTGGACGGTTATTTCGCGCACGCGTCGTTCAAATTCGACGCGGCGGGGAATTTTTTAAAAATAAATTACAGTTCGGGACAGGCGGCGACCAAGGTCGTCCGAATAAAAGAACTATCGGGAAAATACGATGTTCCGGTCGAAGAAATAATCTATGTGGGCGACGGAATCAATGATGTCGGAGCGTTTGAACTGACCCGCCACGGAGTGGCGGTTTATCCTTACGATCCGGAGCTGGAGAACGTTGCCTGGAAGAAAATTAAACAACTAGCGGAGTTAGCCGAAATAATTTGAACGGGATAATTTGGAATTACAAAACTCTTAAATTCAAATACTATTTTGTTTACCCGCCGGAATACCGCGGGATTTTGCCCTGGGAATGAATGGCGGGGAATCAAACTTTTCCGATCGCGGAGCGTTAGCGCCGCGGAGGAATGCCTCGAGGCTCTGCCCCGGGCAGTTTAGTTTATTTGGAGGAGTTCAATGCCGCGATTACGCAGGGGGAGATAAATACAAAGCGTTTCGTAATTCAAAGAGGATAACTTTGAAGATGGTACCATCTTAAATGGCGGTTTTTGATTGCTTACGGAGCAATAGTAACCACTTACCGGGAAAATCACAAAACAAGCTTAAAATGCAAGTTTGATGAGATTGCACCTTGACGAGTACCTCGAGGAACAACCTTAAATACAAATATTCAGCGAATGGTTACAAGCAATAATGTTACGAGCAATAATGTTGACATACGGAGCAATAATGTGGTATTATCTTATTTACCGCGGTTCATTAAAAACGGCGGAAAGAATTGAGGAGGTGGCATGGGATGAAATTGAGATTACTGGTAATCGGTTTATTATTTTTGGTCTTGCAAACCGCCGGGGCGGCTGTGTGGCCGGGCGATGAACTGGCGGTAATGTGTTCGAGGGGGTGTGAAAGCAAATATCCGGACAGCTCTTCGTCTTTCTATATCGAACCGGATGTGCGGGCGGTGATACTTCAGGGAGATGATTCCGGCGATTGGTATGAGAACGGGATCTATACTGGTACCGGCCAAGCGATCCAAGTGATAATAGTGACGGGCGGAAAAGAAATAAAATTCGTTTCCGACGGCCGAAGCCGGACGGTTTATTTGAAGACCAAGTCAGTGTCACATTGTTTACCGGTTATCGAGAAGGTATATTTTACCGACGATAAGAACCGGCGGCAAATAGCGGTTGGTCAAACGCGGACGGTGAAAGCCGAGATTGATCGCAACGGATGCGATCGCGAAGACTTTGCTTTTAGTTGGGAAACCGATAGCGAAGTTTTGGAGATCGAGGATCCAACCGTGCTGAAAACCGATATCTACGCCAAAGCACTACCGGCGGACGGCAAAAGTCCGTCGCTCAAAGCGGTAGTGCGAAATAAGGCGGGCGACCGTAAAGAAAAAACAATTACGGTTCCGGTCGTCAGCGCGGCAACACCCGAATTGAAGCTTTCAGTGCGGGAAAAAACCGGGAAAAATCAAAACAGTATTATTATATCGCGCGCCGGTTCGTCAACTCCCAACGAGAACGCCGAAATAGAGCATTTTTACGTAACGCTTTATTTCGGGAATGAAGTTGTCAGCGAGCGTGATTACGGGAAGAACGTGAATATAACGCTTGGCGCCAAAGGGGATGGGCTGTACGAGATTGTCGCCTATGTCAAGGATTCGTACGACGCGGCATCCCCGCTTGTCAGGGCTACGATAAGGATCGGCGTACCGGAGGAAGGGATTCCCAATCTTTATCCGGAGAAAAGCGCGGTTTATTGCAATGTGGGCGAACCGTGCGAACTAAAGGTGTGGTATGATAACCACGGCAATGGCAGTTACGTGATTGATTGGTATGATGAAAAAAGCGGAAAAAAGATCAGCGATTGCCAGGGGACGGATTGTTCGATAAAATTTTTGAATCCGGGCGATTATGCGGCGCAGGCGAGGATCCGCGTAATAGGGGAAAGCAATTACAAAAAAACCGATATTGCGGTAACTGTCAGATAGGGTTAGTTTAATCAGGGCCGGTTTCCAATAATGGAGACCGGTATTTATTAATCTGGCAGAATACTCCGATGCTCTGCGTCGGGGGTGAATGCCCGCCCGCAGCGTGGCGGCAGCAAAACGGAGGATCAACAAACTTTTCCGCAGAAATACCGCGCCGCCTTGGGCGCGCGGTATTATCCGTCGGAATACTTCGAAGCTTATCAGTTAGATTATGAACCGCCCGGCAATCAGCTCCGGGGCGGTTTATTGAATGTTTGAAACGAAGCGGAAGGCGGCAGAGAAGAGTAAAGCCGGGGGAAGAAATTTGTTTGTCCTTGACCGCGGGGGCGTGATTTGGTGTAATAAATTTAAATAAAAGGTCGAGTATCAATTATCAATAAATTCGTTTTTAATTCATTTTTTAAATTTATGAAACTCAATTGGCTTGATGTCTCGGCGCTGGTATTGGTGATTGTGGGCGGTTTGAACTGGGGACTGATCGGTTTGTTCGATTATGATCTGATCAGCCAGCTTTTTGGAGCGTTCAAATCGGGAGCAAAGATCGTTTACGATTTGGTGGGGCTGGCGGCAATTTATTTGGCATTTGTCACGCCTAAATTTAACAGAGGGTAGCCTTTTTGGCATGATCGTACCAATTTAAAAACGGCCTCTTTAGCGCCGTTTTTAAATTGATCGCGTTGCGGTTTAACAATTTTTTCTTTCCAACAAACAGATGCTCGAATTGATCATTTTGCCGTCGCGCAGAACCACCATTGGTATCTGGTCGCCAACCTTGCAGTCCTGAAGAACGTCGGTGAGTAGTTTTTCGGGGGAAATTTTTTGACCGTTAAACTCAAGAATAATGTCGTATTCTTTCAGGCCGGCTTTGTCGGCGGCGCTACCTTTTACTACGGCCGGTTCGCCGAAGGTTTCGCGCACGATCAGGGCGCCGTAATCGACGGGAAGTTTGTTGGCCTGGGCGATTTCGGGATTAAGGATGATATAACGGATGCCCATGAAGGGCCGTTTAAGTTTGCCGTATTTTAAAACTTCTTCGAACATATTGCGAGCGTAATTAATCGGAATGGCAAAGCCCAGGTTTTGCGCGCCCATAACCATGGCGGTATTCACGCCAATGACTTGCGCGTCCATATTCACCAGCGGGCCGCCGGAATTACCGGGGTTGATGGCGGCGTCGGTTTGGATAAGGCCGCGCAGGCTGGTTTCATGCATTTTGCTGCCGCCGTAGGCGGTGATGCGCCGACTTAAACCCGAAACGATACCTCGCGAAAGAGTGTCGTCGAATTCGCCCATGGGATTGCCGACAGCCAGAACATCTTCGCCCAGTTGGATCAAGGTGGAATCACCCATTTCCAAGGCGGGAAGATGATCGGCTTCGATTTTCAGGATGGCGATGTCGATCAACGGGTCTTTGGCCAAGACTTGGCAGGAATATTTGTGCTCGGGGTCGACAATGATGGTGTAGGAAGCATCGGTGTCATCGACAACATGGGAACAGGTAAGGATATAACCATCCGAGGAGATGATAAAACCGCTGCCGCCGCCAACCTTGGTCTCGCCGTGAGTATCGTTGATTTTGGGAACCATAGCCTGCTGGTCGCCCATGGGTACAAGATAATAACCTTCAACTTTGGAAACGTCTTTGGAAACAACAATGGTAATTACTGCCGGGCAGACTTTTTGGGCAATTTGGACAATGGGAGAGATGATTTTTCTGGGCATAAAATTTATTTACCCGCCAGGATACCTTGGGGCTTTGCCCCGGGAATGAATGACGGGGAATCAAATAGCATTTTAATTTAAAGATTTTGTAATTCAAAGAGACATGCTATCGGATATTTTATCATCCTCTTACTTTGCCAACAAGTTCGTTTTTTGGTAGACTTTCGTTGTTTGGCGGGGATTTTACTGTCAACTGTTTACGATTTACAATAAACTATTCCGCCATAGCGGAATTTGCCCCTATAGTTCAATGGACAGAACGAGAGACTCCTAAGCTCTAGATCCAGGTCCGATTCCTGGCAGGGGCACAAAAATTTGCAGAGCAAATTTAGTTTATTTACCCGCCGGAATACCGCAGGGCTTTGCCCCGGGGATGAATGGCGGAGAATCAAACTTTTCCAATCGCGGAGCGTTAGCGCCGCGGAGGAATACCTCGAGACTCTGCCTCGGGATAGTTTATGGTTTATTGCCAAACCAAGGTTGCAAAATTGGAAATTTATTGTATTATCAGATTCGTAAACGGGCCTGTAGTATAGTGGTATCACGCCTCCATGGCATGGAGGTAATCGGGGTCCGATTCCCCGCAGGTCCACCAAATTTCGCGCGACAAAATTAAGTTTATAGTTAATTGAGATTTGTTGATGATAAAATTCGCACGGGTTAGCCCGCGCGATTTGGTAAATAAACTATCGCGCCGCCCAAGGCGTCCCGATAGTTTGATTCCCCGCCAAGTATTCCGACGGGTAAATAAACTATCGCGCCGCCCAAGGCGTCCCGATAGTTTGATTTCCCGCCATTTATCTCCGACGCGGAACATCGGGGTATTCTGCCAGATTAATAAAGTTCAATAAAAATGGCGGAATTCGATTTTGAAATTATAAATAAGGATAAAAACACGGCGGCAAGGACGGGAATAATCCATACCCGCCGGGGCGATATTGAAACACCGTATTTTGTGCCGGTGGCCACTTTGGCGTCGGTGCGGTCTTTGGATTCGGCGGATTTGGCAATGCTGGGAGCACAGTGCGGATTGGTAAATACTTATCATTTGCATTTAAAACCAGGGGACGAATTAATCAAAAAATTGGGAGGAACGCATAAGTTCATGAATTTTAACAAACCGTTATTTTCGGATTCGGGCGGATTCCAGGCATTCTCGCTGGGGTTGGCACGCGAGCACAATATCGGCAAAATCGGCAATTTTTTTCCAGAAGAATCCAAATCTTGGAAAGAAAGCGGCGGTATTTCCAATCCGTTGGCGCGGGGGGCGGCGGCGAGGCGAAGAGAAAACCTGGCAAAGATTACCAATGAGGGAATCAAGTTCCGGTCTATTTATGACGGGGCGAAACATTTTTTCAATGCCCAGCGGTCAATGGAAATCCAGGCCAATTTGGGGGCGGATATTATTATGGCGTTTGACGAGTGTACTTCGCCGTTGTCGGATAAGGACTATACCAAGAAAGCGATGGAGCGGACGCACGCATGGGCCAAACAATCGCTGGCATATCATGATCCGGAGCAGGCGCTTTATGGAATAATCCAGGGAGGATACTTTCGCGATCTGCGCGACGAAAGCGTGAAGGTGATTGGCGGGATGCCTTTTGACGGCATTGCCATTGGCGGGTCGCTGGGAAATACCAAACGCGATATGCATGAGATTTTAGAATGGGTGGTGCCGCAACTCAATGACCGGCCGCGGCATTTGCTGGGTATCGGCGAGATAGATGATATTTTTGAATGTGTCGCACGGGGGATCGATACTTTTGATTGCGTGGCGCCGACGCGCATCGCCCGGCGGGCCAATCTTTATATTTTGCCGGAATCGGGGGGCAAACGGATTAATAAATTCCGCATCAATATCTCTTCGGCTATCCATAGAGATGCGGGCGGGCCGATTGATCCGGCGTGTCAATGTCCTACCTGCCGGAATTACTCGCGGGCGTATTTACGGCATTTATACGTAGCGCGGGAACTGACTTATTTTCGCTTGGCGACGATCCACAACCTGTGGTTCATGCTGCGATTGATGGAGACCATCCGGGAAAGCATCAAGGACGGCAGTTTTTCAGAGTTGAAAAATAAATGGCTGGGATAATTTGGATGGACAAAAGTGGAAATTTCTGATATGAAAGATGTGTTTGAGAATATAAGCCGAGTTAGCCAAGTTGGTCACGGCGGATGACTGAAAATCATCATATCTCGGTTCGATTCCGGGACTCGGCACTAGTATTTGACTTTCAGAAATTTGACCAACCTTTTCGTGGGCGGCGCTATGCGCCGCCCACGAATTAGAAGAAAAAATCGGGCGCTCGCAAATGAAAAAAATGTAGAGAAAACTTTTTTGCCGGGCTCTGCTTTGAACAATCAGGGCGGCGGGACTTCGCTTTGGCTCGCGGGTAAAAAGTGGAGGGGGATGAAACTTTTTGCCCGCTCGCCTCCGAAATTTCGCGCTGGCTATCGTTGAATTTTAGTAGGTATTGTATAATGGAATTGGTCGAGCAATAATAAATAATTAACAATCCACAGATTTTGACTATTGCATTGTCAAAGTTTGTAATATACTAAAATCATATGGGACTAATTTTAATTTGGCCAGTCGCAATTATCGGTTTATTTATCCTCATTGGCCTGAGGATTGTCGATCAATATGAACGCGGTGTCGTGTTGACACTTGGAAAATATACAAGTACTCGTTCACCGGGTCTAACTTGGATTTTTGTTGGTATTCAGCGAATGATGAAAGTTGATTTGCGTATTACAACGACTGATATACCGCAACAAGAAGTCATTACAAAAGACAATGTTCCGGTTGGCATCAATGCAGTTGTTTATTTCCAAGTACAAAATGCCGAAAACGCTCTTTTGAATATCAAAGACTACACTACGGCGGTTTCGCAATATGCTCAAGCCGCACTTCGTGATGTTATCGGTGCTATCGAACTTGACCCGCTTCTCTCCGAACGCGAAAAAATTGCCGAAGAAGTTCAAAAAATTGTTAGCGCGGCTACCCAATCATGGGGAATCTTAGTTACAGATATTAAGATTCAAGATATCGAACTTCCAGCCGACATGAAGCGCGTCATGGCAAAACAAGCGGAATCAGAACGAGAACGTCGAGCCATCATCATCCGGGCAGAGGGTGAATTTCAAGCCTCCGAACGCCTAGCTCAAGCCGCTCAAGTGCTTAGCTCTATTCCTGGCGGTCTTTCAATGAGAACATTGCAGACAATCGAAAAAATAAATCCAGACCCGTCAAAGACTGTAATTTTTGCTCTGCCAGTTGAAGTGCTTGAGGGGATTAAAGCAATATCTCAAGCGGTTAAGCCAAAGTAATAAAAAATCGGTTATTTTATCTCTTTGAGAAAAGACTCCGCTAATTGCGCGGTTTCTGCGCTGGCTTGATAAAAGTTTTTCCAGACAACGACTATATCAGCATCATTGAAAGTTGCTCGTTGGACTTCTCTTATCGTATCTCCTCCCGCTACGGCAACCAATACACCATAATTTCCTTTAATCTGTTTTATTTGGTAATAGGGAATTTGTTTTTCTTTTGAAAATTCGGTTTCGTCAACTCCTCTATGCAACATCACTACATCGGGGAGTTTTTTTAATTTTTTCAAAACAGCAAGTGCGCTTTCAACATTCATCATGTCAATCATTGAATCAATGTTAAATTTTTGACACTCCTCAATAAACCTATCAATTGTTTCAATGGGAGCTACTCCAAGACAAGTTGCCGCATTCGCGCCGGCATTGGCCATCATTTCTACTTCACGCGCCGCTAAGTCTGCGCATTTATTATCCGCTACTATGTAAGCCCCAGCAGGAGCCATTTCTTTTATTCGCGAAACGGCCTCTGTTCCGTATATTTTTATTAGAGGCGTTCCCGCCTCAATCAAAATTCTATCCGAAGTTGGAAGTTGCGAAATAATTTCCCTTGCCTCCTCAAGGGTGCTATTGAGAGCCACATGAAGATATTTTTTTCGTTTTTCCAACCTTACCTTCGTTTGATTGAATAATATGCCGGGAATTTGTAATGGTGCCGCGGATTTAATTAAAGTCGCCTTTTCTAAAATTGGCTGTTTATTTTCAGTTAAACCGCCGCGCAACTCATTTGTAGCTTGCAGATAATTTGAAAGATAGGAAGTTAGATATTTCGGGTTCTTTTTTAAGAAGAAGATAATTGCAAATATGCCAACAACTCCTAAAATTGGATTTATGGAAAACGCGACAAAAAGAGCGATAATTATCAAACCAATCGTATTAGATTTTTTAGGTTTTTGAGTTTGCATAATTATTTAACTAATTTCAAAAAATCCCGCGCCAAATTAACAGTGTTTTCCGGTGCTTCATAAAAAGAACGCCAAATAACCGCAATATCAGAATCGTTGAAAAAAGTTCTGACAACATCGCGCGGTGTTTCTCCACCAGCCACCGAAATCAAAACATTGCCATAAGTTCCTTTTATTCGGTGGATTTGATCATGCGGAATTTGTTTTTCTCTATTCTTTTCGTTTTCATCTACTCCCCGATGTAAAACAACTATGGTAGGAAATTTTCTTAATTTCTGCAAAATTTCAAATGGAAATTCTATATTCATCATATCAACCATTGAATCAATGCCCGCCTTTTCACACTCTTTGATAAATTCGTTTATTGTTTCTATCGACGCTAGACCCAAACAAGTCGCCGCGGAAGCGCCGGCTTCAGCAACCGCTTCAACTTCTCGTGAGCCTCTATCCATACATTTCAAATCTGCGACGATATATCCAGGTTTTTGTATTTTTTCACTCCACCAGTTTTTTAACGCACTAATACCACTTTGTCCGTATTTTTTGACCAAAGGAGTCCCGGCTTCAATAATTATTTTGTCCGAAGCGGGAAGCATCGCAATCATTTCTCTTACCTCGTCAAGAGAACGATTAAAAGCGATTTGTAGATATTTTGATTTTCGGTTTAACATAAATGTATCAACAATTCCATTATACAATACCTACTAAAATTCAACGATAGCCAGCGCGAAATTTCGGAGGCGAGCGGGCAAAAAGTTTCCTCCCCCAACCCCCTCCACTTTTTACCCGCGAGCCAAAGCGAAGCCCCGCCGCCCTGCTTGTTCAAAGCAGGGCCCGGCAAAAAAGTTTTCTCTACATTTTTTTCAGATTTTTTCTTCTAAAAGGAAAAGAAAACTTTTTTGCTGGGCGGCGAGCGTTAGCGAGCGGCGGTGGGGCGTAGCGATTGGATTTTTTCAAAAATCTTTGGTAAAATAAATTCGAGCAGAGTTATATAATTGCACACAAAATCGCTATTTTTGTCCCAGTATTTTCTAATCAAGAAATGAGCGCGAAATTGTTTCCGGCGCGGAAGCGAA
>CAZUST010000001.1:83857-94033 GCA_964623335.1 uncultured Candidatus Saccharibacteria bacterium | reverse complement strand
GAACAATTTTTTCGTAATCATACTATAACACATAACCATTTATTTTGCAAGAGTTAGGTCGATCTATTGGTATTTGAGATGTAAAATTATAGAATGGAGCATTGACTATTATGGATACGATATCAGCCAACAATAAAGGAATAAAATTCGCCAATTTAAATTTTTTGACATTGGACGCGAACGATAAGGATTTTTCGAACTGCGAATTTTTGAAGTGCGATTTTTTGGATTACGATATGGCGGGCGCGGCGTTTTCGGAATGCAAATTCATCAACTGCAATTTTTCAATACGCGCGTCGATAATTGCAGCTTTAAGGGTGCTTATTTTGAGGGATGCAAATTCTTTTCTTTAGGATTGGCGGAGAAAAAATCGCGGTTTATCATGGCGAATACGCGGAAATTACCGGTACACTGGTAAAATACGGCAATTATGGCCGTGTGTTTTCCGGGCATGACCATGCGGCGCGGATTGAAAATTTTGGAAAGATGCTTTTTGTGAATCCGGGGACGTTAACGGATAATCATAAAAACGATATGGACGATCCGAGCGTCACGGTTTACGATTCGACCGCCAATGCGGCAAAATTGATAAACATAAATTAACGCGAAAAAGATTATGGAACAGGGCCAAAAATCACAAGGTTGGCATTGGAGTTACGATTTTAAAGGAAAGCAAGGCGCTTTTGGGCAAGTGCCGGGGATCGTATGGGAAGGGAATTAAAGGAGATCGAAGGCCGCGGCAAGCGGCAAAGAGATTTTTTGATGGCGGATCCTTGAGTTTTTATCTGTGATTTACCGAAATTGTCGACTGGGGGCGGCAATAGTGCTATGCTGGGAATATCATTAAACAATCGGAAATTATGAATAAAAAAATCGTTTTCATAACAATTATTGCGATAGCCGTTATCGGAGGTTTTTATTATCTGGCGAATAAAAAGCCAGCCGAAGTGCAAACTTCGATTACGCAGACCGGGGAAACGGAAACTCCCGCTGCCGAAACAGTCGCAACTTCGACCAAGAATGAAAACGAGGCAAGCGTTACGCCCGAAGAGACACAAACCAATCCGGTGGAGGTTAAACCCGAGGAAGTGATCGGCAAATCGGCCGGAGGACGCGATATAATGGCTTACCACTATGGCACGGGATCAAAAGAGATATTGCTGGTGGGCGGGATTCATGGCGGATATTCATGGAATACCGCGTTGCTGGCTTATCAGATGATGGATTATTTTGACGCCAATCCTACGGCAATTCCTAGCGGGATTAAAGTAACGATTATTCCGGTATTGAATCCCGACGGTTTGAACCGAGTGGTGGACTCGGCGGGGCGCTTTAAGCCAACCGATGTTTCGACTTCGCCGGAGGCAAGGATTGCCGGGCGTTTCAATGCCAATAACGTCGATCTGAACCGTAATTTCGATTGTAATTGGCAGGCGACCGCAGTTTGGCAAAGCAAGACCGTGAGCGGAGGAACAAAAGTTTTTTCAGAATTGGAGGCGCAAGCGATCCGGGATTACGCGCAAAAGCCGGAGATCACCGCGGTAATCGCGTGGTACAGCTCCGCGGGCGGAGTGTTTTCTTCCAGCTGCAATGGCGCGGTTTCGGCCGAAACGCAAACAATGACGGATGTTTACGCCAAGGCTTCGGGCTATCCGGCGCACAAGGATTTTGATTATTATGAAATTTCGGGCGATATGACAAATTGGTTTGCCAAGAATAATGTGCCGGCCATCGGCGTGGTTCTGACCAGTTCGGACGATGTGGAATGGGACAAGAATTTGGCGGGCGTGAAAGCGGTGTTGGATCATTTTAATAATAAATAGATTTGCCGCTGCAAGATTACTTGCGGATTACCCAAGGAATCCTCTTGGTGTACCCCGGGGCAGAGTTTTGAAGTATTGTACTCAATAAATTAAAGTCCTGATGTAGTTTGATTCCCCGTCATTCGTGCGGGCAGACAGCGATGGGAGCAAAAAACAGGAAATATATTGTAATGGCAGCGATCGGTGTTGCCGCGCTTGGCGCGGCAATGTTGTTATTGCCGAACGATACCAAAAAAGAATCGAAAATCGAACCCGAACAACCTAAAATTGAAGAACCGGTGATTGAAACCGCGGCGCCAGTTAAAATAGAAACTCCCGGGCCGCGCCAGAGCGTGATCGGTTTGTCGATCCAGGGACGGAATATCGAAGCGTATACTTTCGGCAGCGGAGCAAAAGAGCTGTTGTTTGTGGGCGGGATGCACGGCGGCTACGAGTGGAACAGCGTGTTGCTGGCTTATCAGTTTATTGATTATTTGAAGCAGAATCCGGATGCGGTTCCGGGAGAGGTGAGCGTGACGGTGATTCCGAACGCGAACCCTGACGGTGTTTACAAGGTGGTGGGGAAAACGGGGCGGTTTACCGCGGCGGAAGTGCCGGACGGTACCAATAGCGACGGCCGGATGAACGCGCGCGATGTGGATCTGAATCGTAATTTTGATTGTAACTGGAAAGCAGAGGGCATGTGGCAAAACAAGACCGTAAGCGGAGGGGCCGCGGCGTTTTCCGAACCGGAAGCGCGCGCGATCCGGGATTACGCGTTGACAAACAAACCGGCGGCGGTAATTTTTTGGCACAGTAAATCGGGAACTGTTTACGGATCGGGTTGCGGCGCGGATATGCTGCCCGAAACGACGGATATCGTGAACGCGTACGCCAAGGCGGCAGGATATAAAACCGCCCCGACATTTGACAGCTACGCGGTCAGCGGCGACGCGAGCGATTGGCTGGCGTCAATCGGTATTCCGGCGATCACGGCGGAGCTCGCGACTCACGAATCAACCGAATGGGATAAAAATTTGGCCGGGATAAAAGCGATTTTTAATTATTATCAGAATAAAAAAGAGTGATTCGGATAATTTAATCCATTCAAAAGGGCCGCGGGAACGCGGTTTTCCGGTTTTCGGTCATATTTGTTCAAACCATGGAACGCGCATACCGCTTTTCCGAAATCGGAATCAAATTTATATTTTCCAATTTCACCAGCGTGCCGGGCGCGTAATCTTTAACGGTTTTGGGATGTTGCCATTTGATTTCCGCCGACTGCGGATTTCGCTCCCGTTTATTTCCGGCTTTTCACGCGCCGGAATTTTTAAATTAGCGCGGAGACAAAAAACGGGGAGGTTCCGTTTTTTTGGTTGTGTTATCGGGAATAAATTAAGCGCAAGCGTTGCAAGTTAATGCCGCAATTAAGGAAGCGGTTCCAGAAATCACTCTGATAAAGAGCGATTTTAAGGAAAAAAGGCCAAAACCCAGACCATAGGACATCGGACCATGAGAGATTCAGTTTGACTTGCTTTTTAATGTTGTTTAAACTGTATATAGATAATCATTGAAATCGCTGAGTATCTCTATATGCACCAAACAATTCTTTCTCAAAAACAAAGCGAAATATTGGACGGGTTAATCGCGAAATACGGCCAAATTGTGACTTTTGACCAAATAATGGATCAGGCGGGAACGGAATCGGATCGCCGGCATACCCAGAACTTGGTTACTAAACTGGTAAGAAACGGCTGGCTTATTCGGCTCAAGCGAGAACTTTACGCGATTTCGGATTTAAGCAACCGGGGATTTTTATCGTTGTCTCCTTATTTGGTAGCGAATCTGCTTGTTAATGATTCCTATGTTTCCTTTGAAGCGGCGCTTCAGTATTACGGCATGTTTGACCAATCGCTTGCCAAGGTTGCTTCCGTTTCGCTTAAATCGCAAAAAGCGGTAAAGCTCAATAACACCGAATACGGTTTTGTAAAAACCAAACCCGATTATTATTTCGGGTGGCAGGAGATCGCCGCCGATAACAAAACCGCCCGTGTCGCTTATCCCGAGAAATCTTTAATCGATATGATTAATTTCCATAGGACAAAATATACCGTAGATCTGGTTTTAGAAAAGTTGCGCGAATATAAAAAAGATTTGAATTTTAAAAGATTCGAAGAATATCTAAGAAAGTTTCCCATTACAATTACAAAAATCTTCGGTTTTTTATTTGATCTTGAAGGAATTGATTCGACGAATTTATTAGAATTCGCCAGATCAAAAAGCAAATACGGCGTTCACTATATGATGCCCGGAGACAAGAAATTCAATTCTAAATGGCGCCTGTATTATGACGAATATTTCGATAAATACCAAAACCAATGATGCTTCGCAAACAACTTGAAACCATCAACCGCGGAACTTTAAAATATCCTCTGCAGATTGCGGAAAAGGACTATATGCTTGCTTTGGTTTTGCAGATTATTTCCGAATCGGCTTTGGGCAAAACTCTTATTTTCAAGGGCGGTACCGCGCTTCATCATTGCTATTTGGAGCAATGCCGCTTTTCCGAAGACTTGGATTTTTCCGCCGATCAGAAGAAAATTTCTATTGAAGAAGTGAAAAATATTTTTACGGAAATCGATTATCTCAAAATCAAAAAAGACTATTCATCGAGCGCCACGGTTAAAATCGAAAAATTGCAATACATTGGCCCGCTGAATTTGCCAAATTCCCTGAAAGTGGAAATCGATTTCCTGCAAAATGTTTTGTTGTCGCCGCAATTTTTGGAATATAAAAATGTCTGGGGCATTAACTTCAAAGTCAGCGTGATGGATATAAAAGAAATCTGTGCCGAAAAAATCAGATCAATCAGCGATCGCGCCCGTTATCGCGATTTCTACGATTTGTTTTTGATCTTGGATAAATACAAGCTGGATTTGCCGGAAGTAATCGGTTGCATTAAACAAAAGGAGATCAGACAACCAATTACGAAAACAAGAATCAAGAATAATCTTGAAACCATACGCACCCAAAAAGAAGCGAATTTAAGCCAAATATATTATTCGCGGCCTATTGCCGATGAAGATATCGCGGCAATGGCGGACGTTTTGCCTTTTGAAGAAATCTCTTAATTTTTGCAGAAATTCAACACTTTTCCGTTGCTCGGCCAATGCTTTTGTGGCCGTGTTTTCGTTAAGGATGATATAGCGTTCCAAAGGCGCAAAAGTTTTCTCGTTAAATGATAATAGAAATGTCATACCTTGGATTTGAATGGAAGCATCATGATTGAAAAAATTTTGGCGCGGAGACAAAAAACGGGGAGGTTCCGTTTTTTTGATTGTGTTATCGGGAATAAATTAAGCGCAAGCGTTGCAAGTTAATGCCGCAATTAAGGAAGCGGTTCCAGAAATCACTCTGATAAAGAGCGATTTTAAGGAAAAAAGGCCAAAACCCAGACCATAGGACACCGGACCATGAGAAAGTTGCCACTTCGACAAAATTGATATAGAATAATTTGAACGTTTAAAAGTTTTTGCGTTTAAGAGATTTTTTCGTGAAACAATTTATAATCCAATGTTTGAAAATTTTTTAAAACCATACAATCCCCAGGAAACCGAAGGGCCGATATACAAAAAGTGGGAAGAAAGCGGATATTTTAACCCGGACAATCTGCCGGCCAGACACAAAGATTATTACAGCATTATCATGCCGCCGCCGAATGCTAACGGCCGGCTGCATGCCGGCCACGGACTGGATATGGTACTGAAAGACATCGCGGCGCGTTTCAACCGGATGCGCGGCAAGCGGGTTTTGTTTTTGCCGGGAGCCGACCACGCGGGTTTTGAGACCCAGATGGTGTTCGAGAAAAAGATGGCCAAAGAAGGGCGGTCGCGTTTTGGCATGACGGGAGATCAATTGTACAAAGAGATTTGGAATTTTACGATGGCCAACCGCGATTATATGGAGAATGATATCCGGCGGCTGGGAACTTCGTGCGATTGGTCGCGCAAAAAATTCACGCTGGACAAGGATATCGTGAAGCGGGTACAAGATACTTTTATTAAAATGTATGAGGACGGCTTGGTTTACCGCGGCGAGCGGATTGTGAACTGGAATCCCAAATTCCAGACTTCGTTATCGGATATCGAAGTGCAGTTTGTGGAACAGAAGGATCCTTTTTATTACTTCAAATACGGACCGTTTACGATCGGAACGGTGCGGCCGGAAACCAAATTTGGCGACAAATACGTGGTAATGCATCCGGATGACCAAAGATATGCGGAATATAAACACGGACAAAAGATCGATCTGGAATGGATTAACGGGCCAATAACCGCGACGGTGATCAAGGATGCGTGCATTGATATGGAATTCGGGACTGGCGTAATGACGATCACTCCATGGCATTCGGCAGTGGATTTTGAGATTGCCGAAAGGCATAACTTGGACAAAGAACAGATTATCGACTGGAACGGCAGGCTTTTGCCGATCGCGGGAGAATTTGCCGGAATGAAAATTGCCGAAGCCCGACCCAAGATAGTGGAAAAACTTAAAAGCAAAGGATTATTGGTGAGGGTGGATGAAAATTACGTGCATTCGGTGCCCTTATGCGAGCGCACCAAAGTGGCGATTGAGCCGCAGATCAAAAAACAATGGTTCGTGAAAATGAAGCCGCTGGCGGAAATGGTGATCGATTCGGTGGAGAATAAAAACGAAATAAATATCCTGCCGGAATATCAAAAGACCATTTTGCTGCATTGGATGCACAACACGATCGACTGGAATATTTCCCGCCAAATCGTTTGGGGAATACCGATTCCGGCGTGGTTCAAGGGCGACGAGGTGCGGGTGGGTTATGACTGCCCGGGCGATGGCTGGATCAAGGATCCGGATACTTTCGATACGTGGTTTTCTTCGGGCCAATGGCCGTTGCTGACGCTGGGTTATCCGGGAGGGGAAGATTACAAAAATTATTATCCGACCGACCTGATGGAAACGGGTTCGGATTTGGTATTCAAATGGGTGCCCCGAATGATTATTTTCGGACTTTATCTGGGGAAAAAGATACCGTTCAAAAATGTTTATTTTCATGGGATGGTGAATGATGAAAAGAATCAGAAGATGTCCAAATCAAAGGGTAATGTGGTAAGTCCGATTGAGATGAGTGATAAATTCGGAACCGATGCGTTGCGCATGGCGCTGGTAGTGGGCAATACGCCGGGCGGAAGCGTGTCTTTGTCGGAAAATAAGGTAAAGGGTTACAAACATTTTGCCAACAAGGTTTGGAATATCGCGCGGTTCGTGTTGACCAACACGCAGGATTACGACGCAAATAGCCAGCCCGCGTTGCTCGACAAAGATAAGGCGCGTCTGGACGAGATCGACCGAATTTCAAAGGAGCTGACACGGGAACTGGAGACATTGCGATTTGACCTGGCGGCCGACCGGATTTACCATTATGTCTGGCACACTTTCGCGGATGTTATTTTGGAAGACAGCAAAAAATATCTTGCCGGAACGGATGAGGTCGAAAATAAATCGACCCAGCGGATGCTGTATGAAATATTTTGCCGGTCGTTGAAACTTTTGCATCCGTTCATGCCGTTCGTGACGGAGTCGATCTGGCAGGAAATGCCGCAGTCCAGATTGAAAGAATCGGAATTGCTGATGCTGGCCGATTGGCCGGCATGAGATATCGGTATCCGCCTTTAAATGGCGGTTTTGCCATTAGACCGGCTGCCTGAATATTTCCTACTGCAATTTCCATATTTCGGCGGCGCCGAATGCGTCACTCGTCGGTATATTCAAGCCAATATGCCTCCCTCGTTTTTGTGAAACGAGATCATGAGCAGACATTCCTCATTCGGTTCGCATATTCCGCTACGCGGAATCGCTTTTGCCCCGAAATATGAAAATTTCGCTACGGAAATATTCAGGCAGCAGGTCTATTTTTAATTATGGAAGTCATATACGAAGACAATCATCTGATCGCGGTAAATAAATCGGCCGGGGAAATCGTGCAGGGTGATAGAACCGGGGACGTACCGTTAAGCGACGCGGTCAAGATTTACATCAAGAAAAAATATAACAAGCCGGGCAATGTGTTTTTGGGAGTGGCGCATCGCATCGATCGGCCGGTAAGCGGCGCGGTTCTTTTCGCGCGGACAAGCAAAGCGCTGGAAAGAATCAACGAGATGATAAAAAAACGCGAGATCAAAAAAACTTATTGGGCGGTGGTAAAAAACCGGCCGGCGGCGAATTCGGGAACGCTGACGCATTATTTGGCGCGCGATACGGAGCAAAATGTAACAGCCGCGTTTGACCGGGAAACTTCTGATTCGCAAAAAGCAGTTTTATCATATAAAATTATTGGGAGCGGCAACGGATATTATTATTTGGAGATAGATCTTGAAACCGGGAGGCACCATCAAATTCGAGCGCAATTGGCCAAGATTGGCTGCCCGATCGTGGGCGACGTGAAATACGGTTACGAGCGTCCCGATCGGAATGGCGGGATACATTTGCATTCGCGAAGCATGGAATTTGTCCATCCGATAGCTAAAACTCTGGTGAAGATCATTGCCGATCCGCCCAAAGACCGGATTTGGGAGGGATTTGATTCAATGATGCAAAATTAATTGCCGCGGAGACGATAAAATTGGCGATGGTTGATGTTGACGACACGCTTTCAATGACCGAGGGAGCCATTTTTTAATCAAAAAAATGTTTCAGAACTCATTGGTTCGAATACAAACCGCCCACCAATCAGCCTCGGGGATGAACGGCAGAGAATTAATTTTTTCGGGCGCGGAATGTTTAACGAAGCATCGAAATGCTCCGGAGGCTTCGCTCCGAGCGGTTTATCCGGAGGCAATTCCTGCGACAAACCTTTGGGGACTTCCCAAAACCGCCGCCCGCGGGTTTGCCCTTCGGAAGGCGAAACACCTTTAAAAAATATAAATTCGATTACGGCCGGTGAGCGGTATTTTTGACGCGGTCGAGCATGAGAGACGCGATATTGCCGTTTACCAATTTCTGAAGCGCGGCGCGGTTGCCGGCCAAGGCGGCGGCGCGGGCCTTCGTGGAAGAGATATTCCGGTATTGATCTTCGGAAAGCACATAGTGGTAGTGGCGGACGCCGAATTTTTCACAGTTGTAAAGAATGACGTCGTTTTCGTAAATAATATCGTTGTTGTCGCGGATGCCGCGGACCATTACCGCGGGGGTTGCGCGGTCCCAATTTTTCAAATATTCATTGAGGGTAGTCACTTCAATGTCCGGACCAAGATCGTAAGTCCGCCACATTTGCGCGCATTCTTCGGGGGAGAAGAATACTTTATCTTTTTTGACCGGGTTTACCGAGCAAATAACGATGACTTTGCCTAAAAGCGCGGCGGCAACTTTCGCGATTGCAACATGGCCGTAATGAGGCGGGCAGAAAGTGCCCGGGTAAATGTAGATCGGTTTCATATTTTTTAATGAAAAGAGTGGTTTTCCCAAAAACGCTAATTCGATTTGCTCCGACCTTAATTTGGCCTCTGCTTTTTGGGCTGGTGTTATTGCTTGATTTGTCCGGTTTCCTTTAGGTAGCTTACCAGTTTGGCCAAGTTCTGTGGCTTGGCCGCGATCCGGTTGGTTTCGGCCAGCAGCGCTTTTTTCTGCTCCGGCGTCCACTGGTTTTTGATTTGTTGTTTTGTCTTTGTCATAGGTTTTTTTCGATATCCTTTTTGAGGGTATCTTTATTATACCTTAAATTCTCCAAAATAGCCAACATTTCTGTCGGATTGTCAATAAAATGCGCCGCCTTTGCTTCTTCGTAGGAAGTGATGTTTCGGGTGTCTTTTATCGCGACATTGATCTCGGGATTCTCCTTAATGGTGCGGATCATCGTATCGATCGCTCCTATGTGGCGCGCGATGTAGCCGTCCAAGTCGATTCCCCGGCCGGATTAGCAAAATTGATCTGTTATTGAAATGCGCGCTTTGTCGTTGCAACTGTTGCCGGTAACGGCGTCATTTTCGGTATTGGTTGCGTTGCTGGAATCGGCAGTGATATTATTTGGTTCCGGCGCGGCCGCATTATCGATATTGATCGGGAGACGCGGGAATAAAAAACGCAAAAAAGCAATTATGGCAATTTCTTTTGAAATCCGCGACTTCCTGAAGCCTTGTTTCAAGATTACGAATTTCGAGGATTCCAAAAGAAACGCTTTGAGCCGGTCTGCGGGGTTAACGTCCCGCGGCATCGAAACCTATTCGGGAAATGCCGGTTCAATTTAATCTAACGGAATACCCCGAGGCTTCGCGTCGGGAATGAATGGCGGGGAATCAAACTATCGCGCCGCTTTGGGCGCGCGATAGTTTATTTACCCGCT
>CAZUST010000001.1:70221-83757 GCA_964623335.1 uncultured Candidatus Saccharibacteria bacterium | reverse complement strand
AGACCTAGCGGGGAATCAAACTATCGCGCCGCTTTGGGCGCGCGATAGTTTATTTACCCGCTGGAAGACCTAGCGGGGAATCAAACTATCGCGCCGCTTTGGGCGCGCGATAGTTTATTTTTTCTTTCATTTTTTGAATTCTGTCGTAAGCTTGGTCGATGCGATCGCGCGTGATGCGACCATCGCGGACGGCTTTAAGTATCGCGTCTTTGGCGCGGTAAGGCACGGTTTCGTCGTAAACTGAGCCATTGTTGGAAAATACCAAAATGTCGCAGCCGGCATTTATGGCGCGGATGATCGCGTCTTCGAATCCGTAGTCATCGACGATCGCGCCCATTTGCATGTCGTCGGTAAATACCACACCGTCAAAACCGAATCGTTGGCGTAAAATATCCTGGATGAATTTGGGCGAAAGCGTGGCCGGGTAGTCCGGGTCGATATTTTTGTTGATGATGTGAGCGGTCATTACCGAATCAACGGCATTATCTTTAATGAGTTGTTCGTAGGGCGCGAGTTCGGATTCGCTCCAGGTGAGCGTGATGTCGGGCAAGCCCAAGTGACTGTCGGAATTCGAACTGCCGTGGCCGGGGAAATGTTTAAGCGAAGTGATGATACCGAAACTTCGGTGCGCGGCGATCATGGTTTTAGCCAGCGTACTTACGATTCGAGGATCAGTCGAATAAGACCGTTCCAGACCGCCGATTACCGGATTATCGGGATTGATGTCGAGATCGACTACGGGCGCAAAATTAACATTAAATCCCAAATCAGCAAGTTCGTCAGCCAAATCCCAATAATCGTTAATGGCGGCCGCGGAATCTTGACCCATAATTTTCGCGCTGGGGATATCGATAAAACCGAGAGATGGTTTTAAACGGTTGATCAGGCCGCCTTCGGCATCCACGGCGACAAGCAGAGGCGATTTTGCGGAGTAAGATTTCAATTGGCTAACCAATTGTTTTGTTTGATTGTAGTCAGTGATATTGCGCCCCGCGGTACCGGTTGGGACATCACGGTCAAAAAGGATGACGCCGCCTGAATTTAGAGTACTGATAGTTTTGGCAATATAGGAATCGGAGGGAGCTTCGGTGCCCCGGAACCCGATCATCAGCATTTGGCCGACTTTATCGCCAATATCGTCGGCGGGGGTTACCGGGCGCGAGTCAAAATATTCCATGACTATGGCGGCGAGAAACAAAATAACGGCGGCAGTTTTAATCGCGGGCCGGGGATTGTGCCGCAAATCAGCGTGTTTAAATTGCTTTTTAACCCGTTTGGCGGTTCGGGAGAAGCTTTTTGCTATATTAATATTACGCATTTAAAAAATATATCAGGAAGAATAATCAGACTCGTTGCTTAAAGCTTTACGCGACCTTGCAAGGCTTCAATTCCCAGAAGGATTACGAATCCGGCAAGGTTGCGCAAACCGCAGACGATTAAAAAATACTGATTGAAATTCCCGGCCGGCAGATTGGATACCGCTTCAACGGACGGACGAGCGGCAAACCCGGCTGTCGTCGATATCAAGCAATATGCCTGGGCATACATCAAAAGTATAGCGAGCATTTTTTCTAACGTGATCCCGCCGCTTTTTCCGCTTTTGCGGGGATACTTCCGCTGTTTTTCGGTTTTGGCTCGGGGCGGATACGTTTTAGCGGCAAGCTTGTCGAATTTGTTTGGTATAATTTCAAATATGCAGACGAATATTCGGGAATTTCATTTAAACTTTATTGTGTTTATGTTTCCATTACCATTACCATTATACAATGAAAACAATCGATTAAGCAGGCGGGTCTGATAACAAACGGGGAACTTTTGGCGCCTATTGAAGTGATAATTCATTAGATATTTCACCAGTAATCTTGCAAGAAGCATTTTTAATACCGCGTTAGCGTTATCTCTCCGCCGGAATCCCACGGGGCATTGCTCCGGGGATGAATAACGGGGAATCAAACTAGCGTAGCGCCTTGGGCGCGCGATAGTTTATTCATTTCGCTAAGGCCGCCGGCCGCGGTTTCAAATCACGATCGGCGAATCAGTTACGGATATTTATTTTTTTAATCCGTAACTTTCTTGGGATCTTGCCTCGGGGTTGCGGATTTCAGGGAAGCGCTTCTTTAACTAACATTCCGCGGCGTCAAAGCCCATTCGGGGAATATATTTTTAAAAAAATTTTGTAAATAATTTTGATAGTTTTGGTTGTGGATAACTTGACTATTGTATTTTTCAAATTTACCGTTAGACTAATGTAATGGTTCGAATAAAACCGGACCAGATTATTGGTTCTGCACCCAATTTACTTAGAATCTCGAAAGTAAAGTTGAGTTTGATAATTTTTCTCTTTTCCGCGGGGCGGAAATAATTTTTTTTGGCGGAATTTTGCCACTTTGTTTTTAAGTTTTGCGTTCGTAATTTCCGGGTTGGCCGGTTTTTTTGTTAAAAAACAAGTCAAGGAAAAATTATCCACAATTTTTGAATTCATTTTGCCAATAAATGCCCAAAAAAGCTATAATCAGGTTACTTAATAACTGTGACAGGTCGGCGAAGGGCCGGTGTCTGCCCGAAAAAACGCTATGGAAAAAATGATATCATTGGTGGAACAGCATAACAACTGGCGGAGTAGTTGTATTAATTTGATTGCGTCGGAAAATGTAATGTCGCCGGCTTGCGAGAAACTTTATATAAGCGATTTGATGCATCGCTACGCCGAAGGAGTCCCTTTTAAGCGTTTTTATCGCGGTCTGATTTACATTGATCAAATCGAGGACTTGGTCCAACAGGAATTTAAAAAGCATTTTAACGCCAATTTTTGTGATGTGAGGCCGCTGTCGGGAACGATCGCCAATTATGCGGTGTTCGCGGCGATCTCGCAACGAGGCGATAGAATTTTGTCCCTTGGGATTGAGCATGGGTCGCACGTATCGCATGAAAAACCAGGGGCCGCGGGAACTTTGGGCTTGGAAGTGGGTGGATTGGTTTTTAATGATGATTGCACGATGAATGCCGAGGCTTCCTGCCAAAAAATTCTGGATGAAAAGCCGAAATTCATTGTGATCGGCGGTTCAGTGATTCTGTTTCCGCAGCCGATCAAGGAACTGCGCAGGGCATGTGATCAGGTGGGCGCAAAAATTATTTATGACGCGGCCCATGTTTTGGGGCTGATCACCGCGGAAATCTTTCAGGATCCGCTGGCCGAGGGAGCCGATATTATTACCACATCGACCCACAAAACTTTTCCGGGACCGCAGGGCGGCATGATCATGGGCAACGTGGATGAAGCGACGCAAAAAAAAATCCAGTTGGCGGTGTTTCCGCAATTTTCTTCGAACCATCATTTGCACCGGATGCCGGCGCTGTACGGGGCGTTGCGCGAAATGCAGGAATACGGCAAAGACTACGCGACGCAAATCGTGAAAAATGCCCAGGCGCTGGGGGCGGCGCTCTATGAGGCGGGGTTCAATGTGTTGGCGAAAGACCGCGGATTTACGATGTCCCATCAAGTATTAGTCGATTGCGGTCAGCCGGGCGCGGGACATGAAGCGGCGGTGGCGTTGGAAGCGGCCAATATCATTTTGAACAAAAATATTATTCCCGGCGAGGGTCAAAGCGTTAAAAACCCGCGCGGTATTCGTATCGGCGTGCAGGAGATGACGCGTTTTGGAATGAAAGAAGATGAAATGAAACAGATTGCCAGGTTCATTAAACGCGTGGTGTTGGACAAAGAAAATCCAGAAGCGGTAAAAAAAGAAGTGGCGGAGTTTCGCGGTAATTATCGGGCGGTTTGTTATTGTTCAGGCAATAATCAATAATTTAATTTCTAATTAAAATACTCTTTGCGAATTGTGTTCTTTAATCTTTGGCAGTATAATTTAATTGTTGACGTATTTTTGATTGAATAACAGATTTTTAACTAGAGGGAATTTTGGGACAAATCCTTGGATGATTCCTCTTGGGTAATGGGCAAATAATTTTGAAAGCACCTTATTGAAGCCGCATCGGCGCCATTCGTTTCGCCAGGTTGTTGTTTGCGGGGTTGTTTATACCTCGGAAATACAAATAAAAAATATATTTTCAATAAATTTTACGGCCGTTCAGGCCGATAAATAAATACAAGATTTATGGTAAAAAAAATATTTCGCGTTGTTCTTGTAATGGCGGCGTTTGCAATCGGATTTTGGCAGTGGCACGCAAATTTTCAAGAAGTACCTTTGGTTGAGGCGAATAACTTGCAAGGTTGTGCCAATGGTGAAACCTGTATTTCAGGAACGATATGCAACAACACAGTCTGCTGTCCGGCGGGATATTGCGGTTGGGGCGATAATGTTTATTTTGCTCGAGAATGCGTGGCTAATGGCGGGATACGGGAGAATTCTTGGGCCAAATTAGTTTGCCGCAACGGTGTTTGGAAGGTGCCGGATAACGGCTGGGGCTGTAATTCAACTTGGGCTTGCGAAACCGGAACCTGTTATACGGAAGGCAACATATCGATGTGCCGCAGTTGCACCATGGACCCGGGGCCTTATAAAAATTGTTCCAAGGGTGAAGCCTGTCCCGCGGGTACAAGTTGCAATAACACAATTTGCTGCCCGGCCGGTACGTGCGGTTACGGCGGATTGCCTTATTTTACCAACCAATGCGCGGGCGAGGGTGAGATTCGGGAAAATCGTTGGGGTAAATCGATTTGCCGCCACGGCGTTTGGTATACGCCGTTAAACGGTTGGGGTTGTTCTGGCAGTTGGACGGTTGGTTGCGAATCGGGGACTTGCCAGAAGATTGGCGGCGAAGACTATTGCGTTGCCTCACTGCCAATCACGGCAAATTATTCCGCTTCAATCAATGATACGGGGGCATATTGCCAGGGATCTTGCCGGACTTGCGCTTCAATGGGATATAAATGCGGCAATATTAATGATAATTGCGGCAGTACGATCAATTGCGGATCTTGTGCGCCGGGGGAAACGTGTTCTTCGGGCACATGCGTCGCAACCACCGATATTCCCATTTGCAACTCTCGCGAAAATGCCCTTGGTGTTTCAGGCACATGCGTCGCAACCGGCGATGTTCCTCCGCAAATATCCGAAATTAAGATTTCCAATGGCGCTGAAGAAGATTATATTGACGTTGGTGATACAATAGAAATTGTTTTCAATGAAGCCATTGATCCGGAATCCATTAATAGCGGTTTCGATAAGGGAGATTATGTTACGGGAATTTCTTATTCAAAAACCGGTGGCGTGAGCGTGTCTTCCAAGGGCGAAGTGGCAATCAAAAATATCGCCGCTTTCGACGCGGGTTCAGTGGCCGATTCCGGTAATTTTACCGTCAAACTAGCGTTGAGTTCCAGCGGCAAGATTTTAACCATTACTCTAACCGGCGGCACCAATATTGAAGTTATCGATGAAAATTTTGGCGAAACACGCCAAATTGGCGGTACGGTCAAAGATTTGAATGGCAACAAAATGGAAAATGATTCTTCTATCGATGAACCTACAGGAGGATTTGGAGAAGGAGACGGCGGCAATGAAGGCGAAAGTAATAGCAATTTGACGGCGCTTTACGCCCAGATCGATGCTTTGAAAGCTGAAATTGCGGCATTGCAAAAACAATTGGCCGCGGTGCTTGGGGGAAAGGGTTCTGCCGGCGATTCATCTGGATACGGTTGCAATCAACTGACCAAATATCTTTACTACGAAACAACTGATCCGGAGGTAACTTGTTTGCAAAAATTTTTGAAAGCGCAAGGTTATGCGGTTTCGGCTATCGGCGTTTACGATTCGGCTACTAAAAATGCGGTTAAACAATTTCAGGAAAAATATGCCGGCGAAATTCTAACGCCTTACGGTTTTGTGGCCGGATCGGGCAATGTGGGCAGTGATACCCGTACCAAAATTAATTCACTGATGGCGGTTAAATAAAGTTTTTCGCGGAAATAGCGGAGTGCGAGATTAAAACGCGCCGTTGCCAAGGCCATACCTTATCATCGGTAACAAAATCAGTTGCGCCGGTCGTGTCCAGCCAATAAAATAAAAATATGGGAATTTTTGATAGATTTTTTCAAAAAAATAAGGAAGATAATAAAATTAAAGAAGAAAAAGAAGGCAAAGCCGCAAATAATGACGAGCCTAGGAATAAATTTGCTCAGGAGGATATAATGGATATGACTGGAAAATCATCAACTTCGGAGAAAATAAAGCGTGAGCAAATGATTAAGGTCCAGGAGTTGCGAGAAAAAATTATCGCTGATGTTGGTAATAACGGACAAAAAAATGAAAATGAGATAAAAGATAAAGGGTTTGAATTGGTGGATGGAGATATAAGATTTCCCTTAAATGTAAATGGATATCCTGATCCATCTACTGCGCTTGAATTTAGAAATGGCGCGGATAATGAAAAGGCGATAAAAGATCTTGAAAAAACTAAGGAAAGGAGGAGAAATTGGGTGGACATTCCTTATCAAAAATGAATTTATTAATCCGGTGGAATATTCCGAGGCTCCACGTCGGGGGTGAATGCCTGCTCGTAGCGCCGCGATCGCGAAGCGAAAGATTAACAAACTTTTCCGTAAAAATATCGTATTGCCTTGGGCGCGCGGTAGTTTATTTCCCCGCCGGAATCCTTTGAGGATGAACGGCGGGGAATCAAACTATCACGCCGCCTTGGGCGCGCGGTAGTTTATTATTTACTCGCCGAAATACTTCGGGGATCGTCGGTTTGAGTATGAACCGCCCGACAGTCAGTTTCAAAATGAGTTTCGTTGAAAAAAATACAGTTCGCGGTCGAAAAATCAAAAAAACCAAAATTGGCGTGCAAAATTATGAAACAATTGAGGAAATCGCTAAAATCGAATCAAGACGCGAAGAAGAGTTGAAGAAGAATTGACTGACGAACCGGTCTAATTGCGGGTATAAATAAGTTTCGCGCCGGTTACGGTTGCCACTGGCAAGGAGGCAATTCCGGACGACGACATTGAGGTACGGAGGGAAAAGACTTATATACATTGTACAATACTGGCTATTGCAATACTGGCTACAAATGCTATAATGCAAGTACAAGCGTAGTGCTTGCGTAGGTGAACTCTTAGGTTTCTTCAACTGCAAAGTTAAGTTCAGCCGGCGAGTGGTCGGACCTACCAAAAAAAGTAAAAAGCAATGAACAAGAAACTTTACGTTGGTGGTTTGCCTTACAGCACCACTCAGGACGGCTTGAGAGAGGGATTCGCGGCTGCCGGTAATGTCATTTCGGCGATTGTTATCACCGATAAGATGTCCGGACGCTCAAAAGGTTTCGGATTCGTAGAATTCGAGACTGAAGAAGAGGCCACGAAAGCCATTGAGATGTTCAACGGCAAGGATTTCGAGGGCCGCCGCATCACGGTAAGTGAAGCCCGTCCGATGGAACCTCGCCCGAAACGCGATTTCAACCGGAATAACAATTTCGGTGACGAACAATAGTTTTTAACAACAAAAGCTCTCCCGCTTCGCGGGAGAGCTTTTGCTTGCAGTCTGAATCAATAATCACAAAACAAAATATGGATAAAAAAAGCGCGATAACCGCGGCCGCGGCGGTACTTATTGCGACGGCAATATTGGTCTTAGCCAATGTCAAGCCCGCAGATGACGTGTCAACGGATTCGATGGCGGCGAATTTGACGGAACAAAGTTCGACTGATTCAAAGCCGGCGGAAACGCGACCAGCGCAAACATCCGGTTTAGCCGAGACTGAAGCGGCAGCCGTGCCGGCAATCGACGATAATTATAAAAAAGTCATGAACGCAACCATAAAAACCAGTTTGGGCGATATCAAGGTACAACTTTTCGGCGACAAAGTGCCGGCCGCGGCTGGAAATTTTGCCAAGCTGGCCGAGACGGGATTTTACAACGGAGTCAAATTTCACCGCGTAATCAAAGATTTCATGATTCAGGGCGGCGATCCGTTAAGCAAGGACGATACTAAAAAATCGCTGTGGGGAACCGGCGGGCCGGGATATCAATTTGCCGATGAAAAATTTGACGGCGATTATACCCGCGGGACGCTGGCTATGGCCAATTCAGGACCAAATACCAATGGCAGCCAGTTTTTCATTATGCACAAAGATACGCCGCTGCCGAAAGCGTATGTGATCTTCGGCAAAGTGACGGAAGGATTGGATATAGTGGATAAAATCGCCAATCTGCCGACAGATGCGCGGGACTGCCCATTGAATCCGCCAGTCATCGAGAGCGTAACAGTGATTAAATAGCAAAAATTACGTTAATTTTGAAATTGCAAGGATTGGATATCCTGGCAATTTTTTTTATAAAATCATTATAAATAATTAACTTATAAGGGGTGTTTTTTCAAAAAACATAAAAACAGATTGATTGATAAAAATGCGTTAACGATCGTCGCGACACAATGAATGATAAAAAAACGCAAAAAGATGCATTGCGCGCGGCAGTGCATTAAAATATGTTGAAGAAGTAAGATGGTTTATTTTTAATTTTGATTTGGGGTAGTAATATAGAAAAATGCACAAACAAAAAGAGAAAATAAAAGTGGCGTGCGCGATGTCGGGAGGTGTGGACAGCGCGGTTTCAGCGGCTTTATTAAAGAAGGCCGGTTTTGAGGTTACCGGGATTTTTATGAAATTTTGGGACGAAGAGCCGGTGGCCGGAACATGTTTGCCGAAAAGCCGGTGCTGTTCGACCGAGTCCGAGAGCCGGGCGTGCCGGACCGCGTCGCAATTGGGGATTCCGTTTTATGTTCTGGATTTACGGGATGAATTCAAAAAAATGATCGTGGACCGGTTTATTGCGGATACCAAAGCCGGGCGGACGCCAAACCCGTGCGTGATTTGCAATCAGAAAATAAAATTCGGATTGTCGATCGATAAGGCGCGGCAAATGGGCGCGGACTATGTGGCGACGGGCCATTATTGCCAGATAAAAAAAACCAAAAACGGAATTTATCATTTATTGAAAGGTAAGGACAAGAATAAAGACCAGTCTTATTTCTTATGGCGGTTGAATCAGGAACAATTGAGTCGGATAATATTTCCAGTTGGTTGTTTTGAAAAAAAAGAAGTTCGATCATTGGCAAAAAAATGGCGTTTGCCTTCGGCGGAAACGCCCGAGTCGCAGGAGGTTTGTTTTGCCGGCGGCGACATGAAAGGGTTTTTGACAAGACATTGCGGCAAAAATCCGGGTAATATTGTCGATTCGGCCGGAAACGCCATCGGACAGCACGAAGGTCTGTGGTTTTATACCATAGGACAACGAAAGGGGGTCAAACTTTCCGGCGGGCCGTATTACGTGAATAAAAAAAATATCGCCAAAAACGAATTGGTCGTGGCGAAGATTTTCAAGGAGTTAAAAATTGATGAAGCGCGATTGGCGGATTTGCGATGGACGGCGCGCAAGACTCCGGAATTACCGCTCAAAATCAAAGTGCGAATACGCTACCGAGCCAATGAAATCGGCGCGATTTTGGACAAAGACGGCAAACTAAAATTTGATAAGCCTCAGTTCGCAGTTACGCAAGGCCAATCGGCGGTATTTTATAAGGGGCGGGAAGTTTTGGGGGGCGGAATTATCCGTTGAGCAGGTTATCTATTCCGAAAAACTTGACAAAAGTGTTATTGGGTTAGTTAATTTAAGGCGCGTCCGGAAACGCGTTTTGGTTGGTTTGAGGCGGATTTTGATTTGTGTTATCCTTAATGAATCTAGATAATCGAGAACCCATGAAGAAACCAGCTCCAAAAAGGAAAATTGAAAAAAGAGCCATCAGAAACGAAAAGAATTCGAATCCTGAACAGGAATTGACAGTTAAATCATTGGTAAAGATCGCGTCCGGATTGAGGTCGCGCGTTATTAACGCGGCGGCGGTTGAGGCCAAGCCGGCGCCGGCGCCTAAGCCGGTTCCGAAACCGGCGGCAAAAACGCCGGCGGAAAAACCGGCGGTAGCCAATAGCGAAATCCCGGAATTTGAAATCAAGAAAACCAAGATTCGAATAATTGGCATCGGCGGCGGCGGCGGAAATATTGTTTCGGAAATTGCCGAAAAGGTGAAGAAAACATCATTTTGCGTGGCCAATACTGATTTTGCGGCATTGCGCAACGCGCCAAAGAACGTTACGGTTTTTCAATTTGGCGAGAGCTTGACTCATGGTTTGGGGACTGGAATGGATCCGCATATCGCCGAAGAGGCGGCGGCGGCGGCGCGCGAAGAGATCAAAAAATTGGTGGAAGGCCAGGACCTGGTGGTGATCGTGGCGTCGCTGGGCGGCGGCACGGGTTCCGGCGCGGCGCCGGTATTCGCGCAAATATCAAAAAGTTTGGGGAACCTGACCTATGGGATATTTACGCTGCCATTCGTTTTCGAGGGTTCAAAAAAAAGCGATATCGCTAAGGCGTCGCTGGAACGGTTGAAGCCGTATTTAAACGCTTTCACCGTGCTTCCCAACGAACGGGTTTTTGAGGTGGTTCCCAAATCGACGCCGTTTTCCAAAACTTTGTCGTTCATTAATTCAATGCTTTCCGACAGCTTGGAAGGGCTGATTGAAACCATATATGATATCGGTTTGATCAATATTGATTTTGCGGATTTGCGCACGATTTTGGCCGGTAATGGCAAGGTGGCATTTTTAAATACCGTAACTTTCAAAAAGGGCGAAGAAACGAATCTTGATTCTTTTGACAAGGTTTTTGGTTCTCCGCTTTATCCTTACACGATCGATAAAGCGCGCGGAGTACTTTTAAACATTGTGGCGCAGAAAGATTTAAAGCTTTTGGAAGTCAATAAAATTTTGACGAGCGTTGCCGGACGAATTCATAAAGACGCAAAAATAATTTTTGGTGTGGGGCATGAAGGGGCGCCGGACGGTGCGGTTCGGGTAACGGTACTGGCAACCGGATGCGTTTGGGGCGATACTGTTGAAACAAACATCAAAGATGAGGTTGCGGCGCCGGTACCCAAACCAAAGCCGGAAAAGATAATCAAGCCGTCCAAGCCAGTTCGTGAAGCAAAAAAAAGCAAGCCGGCGGCCAAGAAAGCGGTAAAACCCGCGGCCAAATCGAAAAAAGTCGCGGTTAAAATTTCTAAGATCGAAAAAAACAAGAATAGGATTGAAGTTAAAAAAGCGGTGCCGGTAAAAGTGGAAAATACAGCGGCGGAGAAGTTGTCGGAAGCCGGAACCAAGCCGGAACCGGATTTGGATAGCATAATCGAGGCGGCAGCGCCGGTTGAACCGGCTTTACATCAGAGTCAGCAAGAGATTACCGAGCAATTTACGCCACCGATCCGGCGCAATGCCTTACAAGTTAAGAAAGAAATTGAAATGGAGGAAAAGAAGATGCTGGAGAAGGAGAAGGAATGGGATGTTCCGACATTTCTTCGCAAGAAAAAATAAACTACCCCGAGGCAGAGCCTCGAGGTATTCCGACGCTTCGCTAAACGCTCCGCGATCGGAAAAGTTTGATTCCCCGCCGTTCATCCCCGGGGCAAATCTCCGCGAACGAATGGCGGGGAAATAAAACCTTCGCGTTCGGCTATGAATAAAAAAATATAGAATCGATCGAACTTTTACGGGGCTTGCGGCATTCGCGTTATTGAATCCGGTATTTGCGGCAATTGCAAAAATTTTAGAAAAGCGTTCTTACAACATTTTCCAGAACTCGAGATTGCGGGTAGTGCAAAATATCACAAAAACATATGGCAACGGTTACCATATCCAGGGAAATATTGGACAAGGTTTATATCAAACGGCCGGAGAACAGCCGGAAGTACGATTTCGGATACCTTTTGGTCGTTGGCGGGGCGGATTATTATTCCGGCGCGCCGGCGATGGCGGCTTTGGCGGCGTTCGCGGCGGGCGCGGATATGGTTCGTATTGTCGCTCCCAAGCGGGCCAGCGATATTATCGCGACATTTTCGCCGATGCTGGCGACTACGTCTCTAGAAGGCACGCGCATAACCGGCGACCATGTCAGTTTCTTATTGGAAGCGATTGAATCGATAAAATTATTTTCCGAGGGAAAGTGCGCGGTAGTGATCGGGGGCGGTATCGGGCGGTCGAGGGACACAATGGACGCGGTGCGTGAATTTGTAGGCGGATTGAACGGCATTCCGGCGGTTATCGACGCGGACGCGATTCGGTCGTTGGCGGACGAGGTGGAATTATTGAAAGGGAAAAACTTGGTTTTTACGCCGCACGCGAAAGAATTTTGCGCTCTGACCGGCAATAAATGCGATGGATTGTCCGAAGAGCAACTGGCCGAACTGGTCCAGCACCAGGCTGCGAATCTGGGTGCGGGCATAATTTTAAAGGGAAAGGTTGACTTTATTTCCGATGGCATTAATACGGCCTACAATATTACGGGTAATCCTTTGATGACTAAGGGTGGAACAGGCGATACGCTGGCCGGGATTACGGGGGCGCTTCTGGCGCGCGGCGTGAGTATGTTTGATGCGGCATGCGCGGCCGCTTATATCAACGGCGCGTCCGGGGACTTGGCCGGAGAGCGCAAGGGTGAAAGCGCGACCGCAATGGATTTGATCGACGATATCCCGAACGTGCTGCCTAAGTATCGGTACTAATTTTTCGATATTATTATAAACCAAATATCAAATCATAATATCATATATGAAGGATCTAATTATCATCGGGGGCGGGCCGGCAGGTATGAGCGCGGCAATTTACGCGGCGCGCCAGAAGTTGGATTTTATTTTGCTGACCAAGGAGTTTGGCGGCCAAATGGCAAGAAAAGAGGTGGCAATCGAAAACTATCCCGGATTGGGCAGTATTTCAGCACTGGACTTAATTGCTAAATTCCGGGACCATTTGAAAATGCTAAATGTACCCGTGGTTTTCGGCGAGGCGGTAAAATTGAAATCTGTCAACGGAGGTTTCTCGGTAAGAACCGAAAAAGACAATTTTGAAGCCAGGTCGGTAATTTTGGCGACGGGATCCCAACCCAAAATACTTAATATCCCTGGTGAAAAGGAATTTATCGGCCGGGGCGTGGGTTATTGCGCGACTTGCGACGGGCCATTGTTCGCGCGGCGGCGGGTAGCGGTGATCGGCGGCGGGAATTCCGCGTTTGAAGCAGCGATATTTTTGGCGAAGTTCGCGGCCGAAGTTTTTATTATTGAGCGCGGGGCGCAGATTTTTGCCGACGAAACCAATCAGGAGCTAGCGCAGGCGACCGGTAAAGTAAAAACACTTACCAATATCAAGATCAAACGGATCGAAGGCGATAATTTTGTGAGCGGACTGGTTTACGAGGATGCGCAAAACAAAGAATCAACTTTAGAAGTGGAGGGGATTTTTATAAAAGCGGGCAATGAACCGGCTTCCGAATTTATCGATGGCTTGGCGGAATTGAATGAACGGGGTGAATTGAAATTTGACCACGCAACGCAGCAAACCAAAACTCCGGGACTGTTTGTGGCCGGTGATGTGAGCGATATTAAATTCAAGCAAATTGTGATAGCGGCCGGAGAAGGCGCCAAAGCGGCGATGGCGGTCAACGATTATTTAAGAATGGCGGGTAAATAAAC
>CAZUST010000001.1:37318-70121 GCA_964623335.1 uncultured Candidatus Saccharibacteria bacterium | reverse complement strand
TACCGCGCGCCCAAGGTGCCGCGATAGTTTGATTTTCCGCCGTTCATCCCCGGGGCAAAGCCCCGCGGTATTCTGGCGGGTAAATAAACTACCGCGCGCCCAAGGTGCCGCGATAGTTTGATTTTCCGCCGTTCATCCCCGGGGTAGAGCTTCGAGGTATTCTGGCGGGGAATTAAATTGCCGCGCGCCTAAGATGGTGCGGTATTCCGGTGGAAAAGTTTGTTAATCCTTTACTTCGCGATCGCCATGCCGCGGACGAGCATTCATTTCCGACGAGGAGCCTCGGGGTATTTCGCCGGATTAATAACGGGTTAACAAATTAACGAATTAAAAATCCGTTAATTATTCAAATGTTTGGAAGTTCAAATACCAAGATCAAACAAGTATTGGCGCGCGAGATCCTTGATTCGCGCGGAAATCCGACGGTCGAGACAGAAATCATTACCGGTGACGGGAAATTCACGGCAGCAGTGGCATCGGGCGCGTCTACCGGAGCGCATGAGGCATGCGAGTTGCGCGACGGCGATGAGAAGCGTTACGGCGGCAGAGGAGTTTTAAAAGCGGTTGATAATGTTAATAACGTAATCGCGCCTAAAATTATCGGCATGGCCGCGGTCGAACAGAAAGGGATTGACGAGATAATGATCGCATTGGATGGTACCGGAAATAAATCCAAACTCGGTGCGAACGCGATTTGCAGCGTGTCAATAGCCGTGGCCAAGGCGGGATCCGGGAAACAGCCGGTTTGGCGGCATATCGCGGATCTGGCGCAAAACCAAAAGTTGGCGTTGCCAAAACCATGTTTCAATATCATCAACGGCGGGGCGCACGCGGGCAACGCTTTGGACGTGCAGGAATTCATGATCGTGCCACAGGCGGATAAATTTTCCGATAATTTGCGAACGGCTGCGGAAATATATCATCGGTTGAAATCGGTCTTGGCTGAAAAATACGGCAAACCGGCGACAAATCTGGGCGATGAAGGCGGTTTTGCGCCAGATTTGAAAACTCCCGCCGAAGTATTGAGTTTGATTACGGAGACGGCCGGTTTGAACAATATCAAGATTATCATGGACGTAGCGTCGACTCAATTTTTTAAAGATGGAAAATACAAAATGCATATTGGAGAATTTACCGCAGCGGCGCTTGGGGAATTTTATAAAAAACTGGCATCCCAATTCCCGATTGTTGGATTTGAAGATCCGTTTGCCGAGGATGATTGGGCGGCGTGGGCGGCGTTTAAGCCGGAAGGCGCGATAGTTATTGGCGATGATTTGTTAGTGACCAATCCCAAGCGTATTGCCGAGGCTAAAGAAAAAAACGCATGTAATGCGATGATACTGAAATTAAACCAGATCGGGACGGTGTCCGAGGGACTTGAAGCGGCAAAATTGGCCAAATCTTGCGGCTGGAAGATTGTGGTGTCGCATCGCTCCGGAGAAACCAATGATGATTTCATTGCTGATTTTGCCGTGGGTATCGGTGCGGAATATATCAAATCCGGAGCCCCGGCGCGGGGTGAACGATTGGCCAAATATAATCGGTTGGCGAAGATTGAAGATGATTGCGCTGATTTGGGAAATTTTCACAAATAATGTCCCCGCCATGCCTGCGTCTTTACTTCACATTTCAAATTTACCCGATCGCAATATTCTCACCGTAACTGCCGCTACGTTTTAAATATCATTTAGTCGGAAATTAAAAATCGAAGGACGAATCCGCGGATAATATCCGAATATTATTCGTGAAAGATTCCTTATGAATCGCGATTTATGATTTATGAATAAATCAAAAAATTACAGATTGGTTTTGTTAAGACACGGGGAAAGCGTCTGGAACAACGAAAACCGGTTTACCGGCTGGGTTGACGCGGGATTGTCGGATCTGGGAATAACGGAAGCGAAAGAGGCGGGTCAAACCCTGAAAAAGGAGGGATATGTTTTTGATTTGGCGTTTACTTCGGTGCTGAAGCGAGCGATTGATACCACCGCCATCGTTTTGCGGGAAATGGGCTTGGCCGGAATTGAAACGAAATGCGCCTGGCAATTGAACGAGCGGCATTATGGCGCTCTGCAAGGGTTGAATAAGGCGGAAATGGCGGTAAAATACGGCGAAGAGCAAGTACGAATATGGCGGCGCAGCTATGACGTCCGCCCGCCGGCAATGGATGACGAAACTTACCAAAAACAGAATAGTTTGGAGATATTTAAAAATGTGCCAAAAGAAAAAATGCCCCGAAACGAGTCGTTGGCTGATACCTACGCGCGCGTGGCTGACTATTGGCGGAAAGAAATTGCGCCCGCGATAAAAAACGGCAGAAAAATTTTAATCTCGGCGCACGGCAACAGTTTGCGCGCGCTGGTCAAGCATCTGGACGATATCGGCGATAAGGAAATTTCAGAGTTAAACATTCCCACCGGCGCGCCGCTGGTCTATGAACTGGGCGAGAATTTGAAACCGATAAAACATTATTATTTGGGCGATACGGTTGTTATTAAAGTTAAAATTGCTAAAATGAAAGATCAACTTAAAATGAAATAAGCGCAATTTAATAAAATAACATATTGATGCAAAAATGGGCGGACGCATATGGCAGGCGGCGGAGCCGATGTTTGAGATATTCAAAAATGATTGGCGGCCAAAGGGATCATTTTTCGGATCATCGATGATTTGATCGCGACGCCGGCCGAGCTCGATTTTGATTCGGTGTTTGGCGGCCGGGCGATGCGGCGCGCGGCGCAAAATAAGGTGAAAAACGCGATTGCCAAATCATTGTTATCGCGGGAGATTCGGCGCGGCGACATGATTGTGATTGATCCGAAAATGTGGAAAACGGCCATTGTCGATGGCACGTAAATCTTTGCGTCGCCAGTCTGATTATTAATTTTTATCAAAGATGGCAAATAAAAACAAAAGCGTTAATAAATTCGTATTTCTGCTATCCGCGGTTTGCGTTTGTTCGCTTTTTTATTTTTTTTCGGCAATAGATAGCGTGCTTGCGGCCGCGGCTCCCAAGTATGTCGTTGTTCACGCGTGGAATCCCGGGCCCGACAATCCGAATTATTTCAAGGGATGTTCAACGCAATGGATCAAACCGATGCTGGACGCGATTGGAAAAAGGGGAAACGGAACGGTTCAACTGGGAATTTCGGACGTGATATACGCCTTGAATACCGATGACGCGAAAATTCGATCTTGTTTGGATGATTTTTTCAGTTCTGCCGAGCAATATGACATCCCTTTTATGTTGCATATTGATACGGAGCGTTTTTGGGATTCCCGGCCGGATTTGTGGAACTGGTTTGATCCGGCGGCGGCGGGTTACAATCCGGCAAATATTGATAATGTTGAATGGAGCGGCTGGAATAAGGGGACTAAAGAATCGTTCATTAATTGGGGTTATCCGATAAAATTGCCTCCCAAGCCTTGCTATGAAAGTCCGGCGATCAAGCGGGTTGTTGAAAACAAATTCAGCATTATCTCCGATAAAATAAACGAATGGCGCAAAAAGCTGGCGAACGAAGGCAAGGAATATCTGTTTTTGGGGGTTAACTTGGGATGGGAAACCGGGATTGACGATTATCGCAACGCGAATTGGGCGACCGCGCCTTATAGATATCAATTGGGATATAATGCGCTTTCAAAAAAAGGATTCAGCGCTGCCAATCCACCCGCCAACATAAACTCGGAGCTGGTAAAAGTTGTCGCCGATTTCAATAAATTTCGAGCCAAACTTTTATATGATCGCGGTATTCCAAAAGACAAAATATTCACCCATTCCTGGGCGGCGGAAGATAAAAATCCTCCCGGTTCGGATGGTTATGCTCATAACGGCCCGATTTCAAGCGCAAAAAACGACTACAGTATTTTGGGGGTGAGCTTATATCCGCCCGCGTATGACACAAATCGGGTAAAAAATGAGATTGGAACGGCGCCTTGGGCTCTTATCGAATCTCCTCCGAGCGCGATATTGACCGCGCCGGCGGGTTATTTAAGCGTCAAAGATTGGCTTAATTTCGGTAATTGCAAATTGGCGGTAGTCTACGGATTAAGCGCGTCTCAATCGAATACTTTATCTCAAATACGCCAGCTGGCAACGCTATTGCCGGATAACGGCAATCCGATTGGATTTTTTGACCACGCCGATTGCAACTATGCCGGCGGATGGGTTTGCGATAAGGATGATTATAATCGTTCTCTTAAAGTTAAAATTTTTGCCGATGGCGCTATCGGGCAAGGATCTTTGATCGGCACGGTATTCGCCGATATAAATCGTGAAAACGCGGTAGCCGGATTGTGCGGAGGCAATAGCAAACACGGATTTAATTTTCCGATGCCCGCTTCCCTGAAAGACGGCAAAAGCCACAGCATTTATGTTTACGGGGAAGACTTTCCGTCGGGGAACAATGTATTGCTCGGGGTGTCCAATTCAAACGCGAACTCAATCGCGATAACTTGCGCCGCCGTCCAATTTTGCACGCCGGGTTTGACAAATGGTTGCAAGGTTTGCAATTCCAATGGCAGTGCTTGGGTGGATACCAATTCCAAATGCCAAAACGGGCAGATTTGTTCCAACGGAGTCTGCCAGAATGTTTGCGTTCCCAAAACTTGCTCCGGCTTGGGTTATTCTTGCGGAAGCCAAAGCAATGGTTGTGGCGGTACGCTGAATTGCGGCGCTTGCGCGGCGGGTATGATTTGTAAAAATGGCGCGTGTGCGGTGCCGGAAGGATGCTTGAGCCACGCGGGGAAAGGATATTATGACAACAAACTTTATTGGTACAAATCTTGCGGCATCAGGGAGGAAAGAGTCAAGATGTGTACTCCGGGTGAAATTAACGGATGTGCGGCGTGCAGTGCGGATGGATTTGATTTGATTGATGACGATTCCCGATGCCCAGATGGCAAAAAATGTTTTCAAGGTGGGTGCGTGGCGCCAATAACGCAAGGATTGCCGTTGCCCGTAGTGTTGAAATCCGCCGTTAACAATAAATATGTTTGCGCGGAAAGCCTCGGTGCTGAACCGCTTATTGCCAATCGCCATGAGGCAGGCGTTTGGGAAACTTTCGATTTATTGCCGCAAAGCGATGGGACAGTGGCTTTTAAGTCGCGGGCGAACAACAAATACGTGACCGCTGAAAACGCCGGCGCCAACCCGCTCATCGCCAGTCGCGACGCGATCGGCATTTGGGAAAAGTTTGCGATTGTCAATGCTGGTTCGAATTATGTTTCGTTCAAATCACTGGCAAACAACAAATACGTGACCGCTGAAAACGCCGGCGCCAACCCGCTCATCGCCAGTCGCGACGCGATCGGCATTTGGGAAAAGTTTGCGATTATTCCGTTAATGGCTCAACATTGTCAAAATCAATGTTTATCAAGCGGAGCCAGACGATGCAACAGCAACGGTTATCAAATTTGCCAAGATGGAAACAGCGACGGCTGTTTGGAATGGGGCCCGGCAATGATGTGTCCGTCGGGAGAAAATTGTATCGATGGAATATGTATTAAATCAAAAGCATGCGTTGCCGGTACAGTTTCCGGTTGCAAAGTGTGCGATAATAACGGCTTGGCGTGGGTTGATACGGATTCCAGATGCAACAGCGGCCAGACTTGTGCGGCCGGTATTTGCCAATACGTTTGCGCTCCCAAGACCTGCTCGACGTTGGGATACAATTGCGGCGCCGCCAGCGATGGCTGCGGCAACACGCTGAATTGCGGTACTTGCGCGACGGGTATGGTTTGTAAAGATGGCGCGTGTATTGTTTTGGGAACCGTGCCGACAAATCAAGTTTGCGCACCCAAAGAGGTTTCCGGATGCAGAATTTGCAATATGACGGGTACGGACTGGATTAATGACAATTCAAAATGCGCCAACGGAGAGACATGCATTGACGGCGAATGCGTTTCGAGTTGTGTCAATCGCATGGTTAAAAAATGCGTCGACGATGAGCTTTATCAATATAATTCTTGCAACGGAAAGAAATATCTGGCGCAAGATTGCGCCGCCGAAGGAAAAATATGCCAAGATGGCGCTTGCGCTTTCAAGACCGGTACCATGGTCGAGCCGAAGGATTCGGAACCGGCGACGCGCGCCGAAATTATGCAAAAAATCGCCGAGATCCAACAATTACTGATACAACTGATTACTCAACTTATCGCCGAATTGCAAAAACAATTGGTACTGAAACAATAAATCCATTTTCGCACATTGGCTCATTGAAAAATGTTATCGAGAATTGATTGATTTTTCCGCAAAAATTTCTGTTACCGATTGATTGATTTGCCGTTTCATTTGTTTGGGATTCAGCGCAGCGTATTTTTCCGCAGGCGTTCTTTGATATCGAAACGCGCAAGCACTCGCCGATAAGCGGTTGGCGCCAAATCGTACCGCCGCCGGTGTTTGGAACCGATGTGTTTCCGGCAATATACTTTTTCGAAGGCAGAAAGAAATTCACAAAAATCTTCCAAAAGATCATAGAGCCGGGATCGCGTGTTTTATCTTTATGGTCATCATATCCAATCATAACAACGAATTTGCGAGCCAACCGCTCCGGTTTCGGTAACGCTTTTAATGAACCCAAGTGTCCGTAACACCGTAATGAGTAACGGTAACTGTAACAGTAACTTTACATTTATTATTGGTTTGTTATGATGATGGCATATTAACGAAAAACACATGGCAAAATATCAAGTAAACAAAGATAAATGTTTGGGATGCTTTATTTGCACCGTAAATTGTCCGGGTGGCATGGAGCAGGATACCGATGGCAAGGCAAGAGTGGCCGATTCGGATAAGGTCGAATCGTGCGGCGGAATGTCGGTTTGCCCTCATGGCGTGATCGAAAAAATGGAAGAATAACTTTGCTTTTGGAAATGGAAACGCCCCACGGGGCGTTTTTGTGTTTGATTTTGGCCATAATTTTGATATTTTGGAAATATCAGAAACACAACGGCGTGTAAATGATTGGTTCATAACGACGATGTTACCCGTGAGCGGGTTTTTTGTTTGCATTTGACAACAGTTGCGGGTTAGTTATACTTTTATTGTTTTAAAGCTGAATTATGAATATATAATCATAATTATATTTTGGAAATCATATGGCAGGATCCGTTTTTGGAAATTGTTCGGCGTGATTTCCGGATAAAAAACATGGTTTTGTGGACAAAAAAAGTAGTTGATCGCATTGCAAGGGTTCCGGTGCGCGGCGGGCGTTCGGAGAAAACCGATAAGATTGATTTTTCAAATCTAGTGTTTGTGCCGGCGCAGTTGGCGAAACGGCCAGTGGATTATTTTAAGGAAAATATTTCGACAAAAACCGTTTTAGGAAAAAACACCAAAAAACCTGTCGAGATCGACGTGCCAATTTTGATTGCGGCAATGTCGTTCGGGGCGTTATCGAAAAATGCCAAAATAGCCTTGGCTAAGGGTTCGGCTTTGGCCGGGACGGTGGCGAATACCGGCGAAGGCGGAATGTTACCGGAAGAACGGAAATTTGCGCGGCGGCTGGTCATTCAATACAGTACCGGGCGTTTTGGCATCGATGAGGAAATTTTAAAAAAGGCGGATATTGTCGAGATCAAGATCGGCCAGGGCGCGAAAGGCGGCCAAGGCGGATTGTTGCAAAAAGAAAAAGTGACGCCGGAAATTGCGGCGACGCGGCGGGTTCAGATCGGAACCGATGTGCACTCGCCCGCCTATCATCCGGATATCAAATCGATTGAGGATCTGAAAGGCAAGGTCGATTGGTTGAGAAAGCTAACCGGCGGGGTACCGATCGCGATTAAATTTGCCGCGGGAGATGTGGTCAATGATATTAAATTTGCTGTCGCGGCGGGATCGGACATTATTGGTATCGACGGCATCGGCGGCGGGACCGGAGCGGCCCCGGAGGTAATGTTGGACGAGGTGGGAATACCAATATTGCCGGCATTGGCGCGGGCGCGGCAAGTTCTCGATGAAATTGGGGCGGCGCAAGAGCTATGGGTTGGCGGTGGATTTTATACTGGCGGCGACGTCGCCAAAGCACTGGCGCTGGGCGCGGATGCGGTGTTTATGGGTTCGGCGATGCTGGCGGCGTTGGGATGCGTGGGATGCAATTTATGTTATACCGGCCAATGCCCCAAGGGAGTGGCCACGCAGGATCAAGTGCTGGCGAAAAACCTTGATGTGGATGTTGCGGCCGATAATGTTGCCAGCTATATCAAGCACTGCGCCGAGGAAGTGAAAATGATGGCCGGGGCAGTGGGACATGACGACATTCATGATCTCTGTGGCGATGATTTACGGGCGTTGACAAAAGATATCGCCAAAATGACCGGGATTAAACGTGTCGGAGAGTAAACTACCGTAGCGCCCAAGGCGCCGCGATAGTTTGATTCCCCGCCATTCATCCCCGGGGCAAAGCCCCGCGGTCTTCCGGCGGGTAAATAAACTACCGTAGCGCCCAAGGCGCCGCGATAGTTTGATTCCCCGCCATTCATCCCCGGGGAAAAGCCTTGGGGTATTCTGCCAGATTAATAATTGTCGATTTTAAAAGCCGCGCAACTGGCGCGGCTTTTAAAATACGTAATTCCCGGGTTTTGCCTTAGGGGTTATGGATTTCCATGATTCCAAAGAAGGCGTTCTTTAAGATAAATTTCGAGTTTATTCGGGGTGGTTCATCTTGAAAAAAACAAAAAAGATGTTAAAAATATGTTTTAAGAGGTGATGCGTACGGCTGGAATAAAAAGGAGTTTTTTTAATGGTTCTTTTAATGGTTTTGGTTTTGATGGTCGCCGGTTGCGTACAACGCGACAATTATGACGAAGGAAATCCCCATTCCGATATTTCGGAAACTAAACTGGAGGGGTCCGCACCTTCGCTTCCCATTGAAAACAACAGCGCGGTGTTTGCTTCGGGAACTGCTACGTCTGTTGTTGTTTTTACTGATCGGATGGACGGGCGATTTTGATTTTTTGGATCAGAGCGAATATATCTGATCTTTTTTTGTTTACTTGGCGCATATTTGGTAAACTGAAATAATATGCGAAACTGATTTGGAACACGCCCGGAAAGCGATCCTTTTGGGTAAGCCTTCATTTACAATAATGCCATCGATAATCGAAGAGTGCCGGTACAAACGGATTTTTAGATTTTTTCGGGATTTTCGCGGCGGTGCTTTTGATGTTGAATGCTTTAAGCTGTCGTTTGCCGGATTTTTGAGTTCGGATCGTGTATTTTTGTCGGTATCCGGTTTGTTACCGGGATTGCGCGCGGTTTTGGCGCGTACGTCGCCGGCGGATTTGTTTGCTGTTCTGGCCATTTTGTAGCGGCGCGCGAATTAATCGCGACTCGTCCGCATCCGGCGGATTATCTGCCGATGAGCGCGGTGTGGATCGCAAAAATCATTTTTTGGTTTTTAAACAAATCATGATCAAACAATTTATCGCTTGGTATTTTTTCGAGATTCCCAAAAAAATCATTAAAATATGGCGTAATTATCTTTGGTTTTTTTATAAATATTTCGCGTTGGCCGACCTTTGCCGGGATTTTTTCGCGCCTTGGAAGGGGATGGTTTTTCATCGGGAGAAGCGCGCTTTTGAGATCGGCGACGCTTTATCCGCATGGTTTGGCAATGTGTTTGTTTCCCGGCCGATTGGCGCGGTCGCGAGGTTGTTTTTCATTGCGATCGGTTTGGTGGCGGAGGGATTAGTATTGGTGGCGGGCGTGCTGGCGTTTATAGGCTGGATTGTTTACGTACCGGCAATATTTTATTTTTTGGCCGCGGGATCGCGACTAATAATGTAACGCGCAAAAATGCCTTACGATTCTACAAAATCTTCAATATTTCGCGGGGTCGATTACGTACGGATGATCCCGATGGACGCGATTGCTTTGATTAAAACAATAAGCCAAGTGGTTTTTCCGGGCGCGTTGGCGTTTTGGGGCGTTCCCAAAATATTGTCATTTTTGCCTTATTCGATGATCTTGGCGTTGCCGTTTCCGATTGACCCGGCGATAACCCATGGCAATATTTTTTTGGGTTTGGCATTGATTTCGTTGGCGTTATTGATGGCATCGACCTTGGTATTGGGTTTTGTGCATCAGCGTCTGATGCGGAGGGGCAAGGTTTTGGACGGAAATCCGGTTGAAGACGGGAATTTTTTGGAGTATTTAGATTTCGAGGCGGCCAAAGTTTTTAAAATGACTTTGTGCCAAAAAGACGCACCGTTGCCAACAATGCTGCTGGAAAATATTTTGAAAAGCCATAGACTTGACTTTACAATGCGACGGCTGTGTATTGACCGGACAGTTTTTGAGCGATTGACGCTTGAGGCGTTAAAATCCCAGACACAAGATAACTCCGAGGCGGCCAAAGAAGCGCGGCAACGGAATAACGAAATCCAGATTGAAATAATCCTTGCCGAGGCGATAAAATTGGCACAGCATTACGAAGAAAAGAAAATATCGATTTTTATGTTGTTTTTAGCGCTAATGGAAGCGGAACCGGTATTCAAAGCGGTTTTGGACCGGTATCAAATACTGGAAGAAGATGTGAAATCGACTACGGTATGGCAGATGCGTATGGAAACGTACCGAAAATGGCGGCAACGCTATTGGGAGCGAGATAATATGCGGTTGTTGCTGGCGGCAACGCCGGTGGCGGACTTGGTTGGAGGTTACACGGTAACACTGGATCAATATTGCCACGACTTGGCAATTTATAATCCGTTGCGGCAAGGAGGCGTGGTGTTGCATCAAAAAGAAATCGAAGAATTGGAGAATTTGCTGTCGAAGCAGAATGGCAACGGGGTGTTGCTGGTAGGCGAGATCGGCAGCGGCCGTAAGAGCATTGTCTATAATTTTGCCAATCGGGTATCCCGCGAGAGCAGTACGAGCGAATTGAAAATGTTACGGATATTGGAATTGGATATGGTGGCGTTGATCGGAGCCAACCCGAATAAAAGTGCGTTGAGCGCGGTACTGGAAAGGATCTTTACGGAAGCGACCAAAGCGAAGAATGTGATATTGATCATTCCCCAGATTCATAATTATATCGGGGGCGCGTTCGGCGCCGAAAAATTGGCGACGGTGGATATCAGCGGCGTGATCGGCCGATTCCTGAAAACGCCGGGGTTTCGCTTGGTGGGGATCACTACGTATGAAGGACTGCACCGCTCGATCGAACTGGCCGACGATGTGGCGGCGATGTTCAGTAAAATTGAGATAACGCCGGTAGGGACGGATGACGCGATGCGCGTTTTAAAAGAGGAAAGTTTGCGGCGGGAAAAGAAAAGCCGGCTTTTTATTCCAATTACAACTTTAAAGGAAATCGTTAAACTTTGCGATTATTTTTTAGGCGATCAGGCGTTTCCGGCCAAGGCGGTCAATCTTTTGGATGAATTGGCGGCTAATAAAATCAGCCATTCGGGCGGATCAAGATCGATCATGCCCGGCGAGGTGGACGCATTTTTTTCGCGCAAATACGATGTGCCGGCGGGCGCGGCCGGTTCAAAGGAAAAAGAGATTCTGCTTAATCTGGAGGACCGCATCCATGAAGGATTGATCAACCAAAAGGAGGCGGTGGAAGAATTGGCTAACGCGTTGCGGCGGGCGCGGGCCGACCTTAAAAAACGCAAACGGACGATCGGCAATTTTTTGTTTTTGGGGCCGACGGGTTGCGGCAAGACGGAAACGGCCAAGCAGTTGGCCAAGGTATATTTCGGTTCGGAAAAAAGCATGATCAAGATAAATATGGCCGAATACCAAACAACCGATTCAATCGAGCGATTGGTGGGAACGGCGGCTAATGCCGGGGTTCTGACGATGGCGGTGCGTGAAAATCCTTTTTCGCTGGTATTGATCGACGAGATCGAGAAGGCGGATAAAAGATTGCTTGATATGTTTTTGGGGGTTTTTGATGAAGGCGAACTTACCGATGGGTTCGGCCGGATCGTGGATTTCCGGCATACGATCATTATCGCGACTTCGAACGCGGGCGCCGAATACATCAAAGAAGCGGTGCAACGCGGCAGTACGATGCTTAACCTGAAAGATGCCGTATTGGAAAACTTGATGCGGCGCAATATTTTCCGGCCGGAGTTTTTGAACCGGTTTGACGCGACGGTGCTTTACCGGTCGCTTAATGCCGAGGAAATGAAGCAAGTGGCGGGCTTGATGCTGAAGGATATCAAGGAAGGTTTGCGTGATAAACGGATAGATCTGACGGTAACCGATGATATAATGGCTGAACTTGGCAAACTGGGGTTTGATCCGGTTTTCGGCGGCCGGGCGATGCGCCGGGCGGTGCAGGATAAGATCGAGAATACAATAGCGCGAGCGTTGCTTTCGGGGAAAATAAAATCAGGCGATATTTGCGAGTTCGATCCGAAAACTTGGGAATTGCTGGTGGGTGACGAGCGCAATAAATATTATGATAATAAAACCGAGGCCGTTGTTGATGATGATCCGATCGCCGAGGTGTTGTTGCGGCTGGAGGACCGCATTCACGAAGGATTGATCGACCAGGAAGAGGCGATCAAGGAATTAGCCAATGCGCTGCGACGGGCGCATGCCAATCTGAAAGAGCGCAAACGGACGATCGGCAATTTTTTGTTTTTGGGGCCGACGGGTTGCGGCAAGACGGAAACGGCCAAGCAGTTGGCCAAGGTATATTTCGGTTCGGAAAAGAATATGATCCGGTTGAACATGGCTGAATACCAAACTCCGGAGTCAATAGAAAAACTGATCGGTAATTTGCAGTCGCCGGGATTATTGACAACCCAGGTAATCGAAAATCCGAATTCGATCATTCTGATCGACGAGATCGAAAAAGCCATTCCGCAAGTGTTGAATATATTTTTAAGCGTGTTTGATGACGGCCAGCTGGCCGATGGCATGGGACAGGCGGTTGATTTTAAAAATACGATTATTATCGCGACTTCAAACGCGGGCGCCGAGTACATCAAAGAAGCGGTGGAGAACGGCGGCTCCTTGAATGGTAATTTCAAACGGATTTTCATGGATAATCTTTTGAAGCGGGGAGTGTTTACTCCGGAGTTTTTGAACCGGTTTGATGCGGTGCCGCTTTATCGGCCTTTGAATAGCGAAGAGATGAAGCAAGTGGCGGGTTTGATGCTGAAGGATATTCAAAAAGGATTGGCGTTAAAAGGAATCGAATTCCGGGTGGGAGATGCTTTGGTGGAAAAATTGGTACAGATAGGATTCGATCCGGTTTTTGGCGGGAGGGAGTTGCGGCGCGCGGTACAGGACAACGTGGAAAACGCGATTGCGACTGCCTTATTGCAGCGTGCGATTCGCCGGGGCGATATCGTGGAAGTGGATCCTTATACCTGGCAGACGGTAGTCGCGGGCAAAACAACTTCTTGATTTGAAGGTTAAACCAATGCGAGCGAAATTACGGTTCGGTATCAAAATCGAATTTCACAGCCAGCGTTCAATGATCTTGCCGCGTTTTTTGGTTTTGGCGATTTTCTTGATTTTTGGTTTGGCAACAGCGGAAAAGTCGGAGGCGGAGACCTGTTCCGATAACGATCCCTGCGGGTTTGGCCAGTTGTGTTCAAACGGTGTTTGTATTGACAGCGAGAACGCAACTTGTGTTTCCAGAAGTACCAAGAAGTGTTTTGATCATAATGTTTATTGGTACGATTCCTGTAATGTGCGCGAGGAAAAGTTCCAGGATTGCGGGCTGGATAGCTATCTTCCGGAATACCGGTGCAACGCGACTATGGTGCAACAAAAAGTAATCGCGCGGGGATGCGACCAGGCCCAATGCAAGGAAATAAGGGGATGGATTGATCTGCAAAATTGCGCGGATAATGGTTTGATTTGCCGGGACGGCGCTTGCCAGGCAAGAGATACGACGCCGCCAGTCATTTATTATCTTTTGCCTTCAGGAACCGTTACCAATCCCAAGGTGGTGTTATCGTTGACCACCGATGAGGCGGCGGAATGCCATTATGGATATTACGATGTTGGCTTTGAACAAATGGGAATGAAATTTATCACTGCGGATGGTATCCATCATTCGGTTGAAGCAGCTTTAAATGAAGCTGGGACATACAACTTTTACGTGCGTTGCCGAGATATCGCGGGTAATGCCGATCCGGCATCCAGTAAAATTTCATTTACATACGCGGTGGAATCGGGAAAAACCGAGATTAAAGAACAGACAAAAGATACCGTACCGCCGGTTATCGAATCTTCAAGCTTATTGCCAACAGGCCAGGTGGATAAGGCAACGGTTGATCTTTTATTGAAAACGGACGAAAGGGCGGATTGCCGCTATGACATTGCGGATACGGCGTTCGCATTGATGGAGAACAGCTTTGACGGCGATGTGGCCGGAACCGCCCATCATAAGTCGGTTACTTTATCCGGCGCGGGAAAATACGTTTATTATGTCCGCTGTAGAGATACGAGCGGCAATGTTGATATCCAGTCGTCAATGATTCAGTTTGAGTATGCCGGCGGATCAGCCGAACCGGAATTTATGATCTCGGACGCTAAGCCGATCGGGACAGTTTATCAGAAAACGGTTGCGCTTGAGGTAACAACGAGCGACGCGGCGAATTGTCGTTATTCCACCTTTGAAACCGATTTTGATTCGATGGAAGATTTTTTTTCGACCAGTGACGGTTTGCGGCATACGGCGATGATCACTTTGGGTGATTATGGCAGTTATACCTATAATGCGGGGTGCCGTAACGATGATAAGGGTACGGCCAAGATCGGTTCAACGCAAACAACGCAAATAACATTTGATTACAAAGATTTTAATGCGGTGGAGACACCGGCAGTAGAGCCGGCCGGCAAGTGTAAAACGATTACCGAGGGCATTGGCGACGGAAAATGCAGTTCGATTCAGGATTGTATTTGCGATCCGGATTGTACGGAAGGTAAAAACCAAACTGATTCGGATTGCGCGGATATGCCTAAGGAGAAAACAGGCCATCCGATCAATTGGGGGGTATGGATTGCGGCAGTTTTGGTGATTGGGGCTCTGGCAATCATCTTGATAAAGAAAGGGCGGGGCGGGAGCGATAACAGTATAGAAAACGAATCAGAAGACGAATCTTTGGGATTGTAGAGGAGAGAAAAGCGAGAGAGTTGTAAAGTTTTTAAGGGGTGGTAGAATCAATGAACTTTATAATCACAAACTAAAATGAATATTATCGATGATTTGAAGACCGCGAATCTGAAGGGGCGCGGCGGCGCGGGATTTCCTACTTGGCAAAAGTGGCAAATGGTTAAGGATGCGATGTCGTCGGACGGCCGGAAATTTGTGATTTGCAATGCGTCCGAGGGAGAGCCGGCAGTATTCAAAGATAAATATATCTTGGATAATTGGCCGGAAATGGTAATCGACGGGATTGATCTGGCGATGAGCGCGGTGGAAGCTCGGAAGAGTTATCTTTATTTGCGCAAGGATTATTATGACGAATTAAAAGATAAGATGACTGTGATCATCGGCAACCGGGCAATCGAAGCAGTGCGCGAACCGGGCGGATACCTTGGCGGCGAGGAAACCGCATTATTAGAATCAATTGAGGGAAAACGGTGCGAGCCGCGGATGAAACCGCCCTTCCCGCCGCAGAGAGGACTTTTTGGATGTCCTACCTTGATCAATAATTTGGAAACCTTGTTTTTTGCGGCAAAAATTGCCAAAGGCGAGTATAAAAAAACGCGATTCTATTCGATTTCCGGCGATACGGTAAGTGCCGGAGTGTTTGAGCGGGGTGCCGATCTTACAGTGCGAGAGATATTGGCCAAGACCGGTAATTTGCCGAAAAAGGGATTTTTTGTTCAAATGGGCGGCGGTGCTTCGGGAACGATACTTTTACAAAATGAATTGGATCAACCATTAACGGGAGCAGGCAGTATCGTAATCCACGATATGGCCAAGACCGATCCGCGCAAATTGGGACTGGAGTGGGCGGAATTTTTTATCAGGGAGAATTGCGGCAAATGCGTTCCTTGCCGCGAAGGGGTTTATCGTTTAAAAGAAATCTTTTCGCAGAAAAAAATTGATGTTGCCAAAGCCAGAGAGATTGTGGCGCTGATGAAATCGGCCAGTTTTTGCCCCTTTGGCAAGGGCGCGGCAAACGCGTATGAATCGCTGTTGGAAAAGTTAATTGTCTAAGTTCATATACATATTGCACTCCTTGAAGCCGTAGCTTCATGGATTTGCTTCTATTGCCTTTTTATTTACCCGCCAGAATACTCCGGGGATGAATGGCGGGGAATCAAATTTTTCCGATCGCAGAGCGTTAGCGCCGCGGAGGAATACTTCGAGGCTCTGCCTCGGGATAGTTTATTTACTGCGGCAATCAAAATAAAATTAAAAACGGAATCATGGTAAATTTTTTTGATGCAAAAAAGGCGGCTGAGGCGGTAAGGCCGAGAATGTTGCGGGATGGAAAATATTTGATCGCGCGCATTGAGGGAAGCGGCCAGGAGGCGGACCCGAATAAAGTTTTGGATGGCTATTTCCGTTATAAAGATTATATTAAAAATCCGCAGTGGTTTGCCGCTTCGCGGGAAGATGTTTGGAGTTCAAAATTTATCGGATTGAACGGTGGCGCGGATTTTGTTGGTTCGGCGCGCGATTTAAAGATTTTGGAATTCCAAAATCCTGCCTATGCGGCGGCATACCGATTAGGCGGCGATCCGCGAAACTATAGCAAGGTTTTTGCAATCCAAATTGCGGGATGAGATTATGACTGCGTATTTTGCTACGTCCCGAAAGAATTAAATTTAGCCGATCCGAAATTAGGTAGATATTTTTCCGCGACCGAAATGGCGCAATGTTTTTTGACGGCAAAAAGAAAGTCAGGGGCGCCAATGAATGTCGTGCGTATTACCGGCGGCAATCCTACAATCAGGCCGGAAATTATCGTGGATATGTGGCACGCGCTTAAAGCAGTATCGCCGAAACTTACTTGTGGATTGATACCAATCTTTCTACGCCTGATTATATGAAGGCGCTGGGCAACGATTTTTTGGATGTGATAAAACAAAAAAATGTGGGTCTGGTAGGGTGTTTCAAGGGGATTAACGAACAAGAATTTTCCATAATGACCGGTATTGCGCCGGAATTTTATGCGCGGCAGTTTGAAACCGCGCGCTGGTTGATTGAAAAGGGGGCGAATTTTTTTGTTTATTTGCCGGATTTGGTTTGGGGCGGCAATATTGTTGCTAAGCTTGCCAAATTTGCCAAAAGATTAATGAGAATTCATCCCAATTTACCTTTGCGCGCGGAAATGTTGGCGATCAATGATTATGCCGGAGCATTAAAAAACATTGAAAGGTGCGCCAAGTTAGGCCGTAAGATGCCGGAAACGGACCAACGATTGGTGCTTGACGCTTGGCATAATCAAGTTTTGCCAAATATCTATCCGCAATCAGAATTGCAAAAATTTTGTTGTCAAATATCGCTTAATTAAATCCGCCGGGAGGCGATTTCAGTTTGGTTTTTTTGTTAATTTTTATAAAATATAGTATGAAGGAACTGGGGAGAATTAATCCCGGGGTTTTTGCAAAAATCCAATTGGAAAGAAAACGAATATAAAAATATGAAAATAACTATTGACGGAAAAGAAATCGAAGCGGTTGGAGGACAATCGGTGTTGGAGGCGGCGCGCGCGGCGGGGATCGGGATTCCCGCGTTGTGCTATCATCCGGACTTGTGCGTGAAAGCGAATTGCCGGCTTTGCGTGGTGCAAATTGAAGGTATTCCGGCGCCACAGACCGCTTGTTCGACCAAAATCAAGGAAGGAATGAAAGTGATGACCAATAGCGATGCGGTTAACGCGTTGCGTAAAACCAATATTGAGCTGATCTTGGGCGAGCACCGCCGCAATTGTCCACAGTGCATTTGGCAGGGCAAATGCGCGCTGTTGAAATACGCGGCGCAATTCAAGGCCAATATGACGGCCAATTCGTTGCGCAAACCCGAATCCGATATTTGCAAGTTCGGACCGATAATTCTGGACCGTTCAAAATGCATTGAATGCCGCAATTGCGTGGATATGTGCGCCCGACAGACGGGAAGCCGCCGGGGTACGGACACGGAAATGAAAGATGATGGTTTTTTGGAGATTGATGGCCGGGGCAAAGATCTGAAAATCAAGCCTTCCCGCGATTCCAAAAAGGACTGCATTTATTGCGGCCAGTGTATTGCCCATTGTCCGGTGGGCGCGCTTGACTCCGAGAGTCCGGTGGAAGAGATTGACGCGTTGTTGAAGGATCGCAAGGGCCAAACTTTAATCATTCAGTTCGCGCCATCGATTAGGACCAGTATCGGCGAGCCTTTCGGGGTCGAGCCAGGAATTAATTTAACGGGCCAGCTTGTGACGGTGTTGAAAAAAATTGGTTTTGATAAGGTGTTTGATGTAAATATGGCGGCCGACCTGACGACAGTGGAAGAAGCTAAGGAATTGGTATGGCGGGTGACCAAGAAAAAACCTTTGCCAATGTTTACTTCCTGCTGTCCCGGCTGGATGCGTTATCTGGAATTTTACCGGCCGGACATGATTCCCAATATTACGACGGTTAAATCGCCGCAGAATATGCTGGGGTCGCTGATTAAAACTTATTGGGCGGGAAAAAACAACATTGATCCGAAGAATATCAAAGTGGTATCGGTGATGCCGTGCACGGCCAAAAAATACGATATAACCAAACCCGAAGAAAAGATAAACGGAATGAATCCGATTGATTACGTATTAACGACGCGCGAGCTGGCGCGGTTGCTGCAGAAAAATAAAATCAATCTTAAGGCCGATATGGAACAGGCCGCGGCGGATGATCCGTTCGGGGTTTATACCGGAGCCGGGACGATTTTTGGGGCGACCGGCGGCGTAACCGAGGCGGCCACGAGAACGGCTTATTGGCTTATCACCGGTAAAAATTTGGAGAAAGTCGATTGCGAAAACGTGCGGGGGATTGTCGGTTTGAAAAGAGCGGAAGTTGCGATTAACGGATTGACGCTTAGGGTCGGGATTGCCAACGGCATGGAGAATGCTAAAATCATTCTTGACGATCTGGCGCGCGATCCGAAAGCTTACGATTATATTGAGATCATGGCTTGTTCGGGCGGATGCATCGGCGGCGGCGGCCAGCCTCTGCCGGTAAACGACGAAATCCGCAGAAAACGCGCGGCGGGATTGTACGCCGATGATCGTTCCAAAAAATTACGTTTCGCGCACGAAAGTCCGGCGGTAAGGGAGGTTTATGGCGAATATTTCAAAGGTGACGAGCGCAAGATCCACGCAGTCTTGCACACTAGTTACAACAAAAAAGATAAATCAAAGATAGAAGGTCAATGCTAAATATAAAAAATATTTTTCGGCGACAGGAAAACTTTGATGATACCGCGATATTAATATAATTTGGCGCGGCGGTGCCGTTGACGGTGGTAACATCGGTGACGGTGGGGCGTGATTTTGGCGCGTCACGGGCTAAAAACCAATGAAAATGCAGTTTTGGCGTCGGGCCAGTGAATGGGTTTTTATCTTGCAATGATTGGCAGTATGTATTTTGGCGGTAATACTTTTATCGGTCGTTATAATTTTTAGATAGTTTCTAAACTATAAAAAATGAAAGACAATATCAAAACCGCAGTTTTGGGACGGGAAGTTGTTTTAACGATGGTGTTTGTGGGGGTGGCCGTTTTGGCGCCGTTGGCGCATTCGCAGTTAGTTACCGGAACGCTGGTGAACGCGGCGTTATTCGCCGCAGTAATGCTTTTGGGCTTTCGCGCGGCGGCGGCAGTGGCGCTGATTCCGAGCTTGGTCGCGCTGATAGCGGGTACTTTACCGGCGGCAATGGCGGCAATGATTCCTTATATTATGGCGTCGAATGTCGCGCTGGCGGGGATTTTTGCTTGGTTGCGGCGGATAAATTATTGGGTGGCGGCGGGCGCGGCGAGTTTGGCAAAGTTTGCGTTGTTGGTAGCGAGCGCGAGCGTAATCCTGACGGCATTGACGCACGGCAAGATCGCCTTGGCATTGACATCAATGATGGGTTGGCCGCAGTTGATCACGGCGTTATCGGGTGCAGTTTTGGCTTGGATATTATTTGAAAGAAGGCAAATTAAAAAAGTGTAAATAATTTTATGGAGTTTACGAATAAATCAACGTTGGAGGAAATCCTGGAATTCTCCGGGGCGGAGGATATTTTGTTGAAATACGATGTTCCGTGTTTGGGGTGTCCCATGGCAAGATTGGAGATGCAGAATCTGAATATCGGGCAGATTTGCGCGATGTACGGCATAGATCTGGAAAAGTTGCTGACGGATCTTAATGCGGCCGCGCGGGTTTACCAGACTGCTCCGGTCAAGAAGGCTTACAGGAAAAACTCTACCGGAAAAAAATAGACGGGCGGTTTACACGGGAATATTTTTTGTGTTAGTATCATTAATAAACTACCCTTGGGGGCAAAACCTCGAGGTATTCTGACGAGTAAATTAAATAAACCAGAAACAAATAAATAATTAAACGCGGGAACGCGAAAAAAAGCATGGAAAACACATCGACTCAAAATGAAACGCAGGTGAAAACACAGAAAAAGATCTCCAAGCAAGTTGTAATACCGATTGTGGGGTTGTTGTTGTTCGCGGCGGTGGCGGCAGCGGCTTATTTTTACATGCCGGCAAAGTACCGGTCGCTAGGGGCGGATGAAGCGGCTAAGAAGGCGGTTGATTATGTGAATGCGAATATGCTGGCCAATGGTGTTAAAGCGACATATAAGGATGTTAAAAGTGAGGATGGGCTTTATGTGTTTAAGTTGACAATAGAGGGGCAGGATTACGATGCTTTTGTGACCAAGAGCGGCAAGTCATTTTTCCCGCAGGGGATCGACATTAGCGGCGCGGCCGAGGAAGCAAAAAGAGAGGAAATGACCAAGTCCGACAAGCCTGACGTAAAAGTTTTTGTGATGAGCTATTGTCCTTACGGTTTGCAGGCGGAAAAGATGTATTTGCCGGTTTACAATCTTTTGAAAGACAAAACGACGATGGGGATTTATTTTGTAAACTACGCGATGCATGGTAAAAAAGAACTTGATGAAAATTTGCGGCAATATTGCATCCAAAAAGAGCAAAACGATAAATACGCGGCTTATTTGGAATGTTTTACGGCAAGCACTGCGGCCGCGGACGGCACGGTGAACCCGGCGACGTGCTTGGCTAAAGCGGAAGTGGATAAAACCAAAATGAATGCGTGCATGAGCGCTACCGATGCCCAGTTCAAGATTACGGAAAATTATAACAACAAGGAAACTTGGTTGAGCGGCAGTTATCCCACGTTTGGCATACACGAAGATTTGAACAAGCAATATAATGTTCAAGGTTCGCCGACCATAGTTATCAATGATAAGGATGCCGGGACGGCGCTGACCGCGAGGACGCCGGAAGCGTTCAAAGCATTAATCTGCTCGACATTCAATAACGAGCCCGACGAATGTAAAACAACTCTTTCCAATGAGGCGCCGGTGCCGGGTTTTGGCGCGGGTACCGACAATACGGCGAGTTCGGGAGGCGGTTGTACCAATTAGCCGGCGAGGATCTTTATCTGAAGGTAATCCTTGGGACAAGCCTGGGGCACCGATGGATGAGGACGCCTATAAAAAATATAAATTCGATCTATCTGCCGGAAACATTTCGGGGTTCTATCGGTGCGAGTACAAACCGCCCGGCAGTCAGTTTTGAGGTAGCTTATTGAGTCTTGCTAAAGTTAATTTCATAACATGATAAAGATATATTCCACGCCATTTTGCCCTTATTGCGTAACTCTCAAGGATTATTTGAAATCGAAGAATATCGCGTTTACCGATGTTGATGTTTCTTCGGACGATAAAGAGCGTGAAGAGATGATGAAAGTTTCGGGACAATTGGGGGTTCCGGTGATAAATGTCGATGGCAAGATTATTGTTGGATTTGACAAGGAACAAATTGATGAAATTTTGAAAATAAAATAACATTTGGCTGAAACTGACGCTTTGAGGCGCCAGTTTCAGCTAAAAAATATGGTAAAAATCGCGATCAATGGTTTGGGAAGGATCGGGCGCCATGTTTTTAGACAGGTGCTTGACGCGCATCCCGATTTGGATTTGGTGGCAGTCAATGACTTGACTGAGCCGGCAGTAATCGCTCACTTGTTGAAATTCGATTCAATTTATGGTCGTTTCGGAAAGGATGTCGAAGTGTCTGACAAAGAAATAATCTTAAGAACCAAGAAAGGAACCGATCGGGTCGCGGTATTTGCCGAGCCCGATCCGGCTAATTTGCCATGGAAGCGATTGGGGGTGGATGTAGTGTTGGAGTGTACCGGCCGCTTTACCAAATATGATGACGCGGCAAAGCATTTAATCGCCGGCGCCAAGAAAGTCATTATCTCGGCGCCGTCAAAAGACGCCGACAAGGTGCCGTCGTATGTTTTGGGGGTTAACGCCGACCAATACGATCCGGCCAAGAACGATGTGGTGGATATGGGTTCGTGCACGACGAATTGTCTGGCGCCGCTGGTGAGGATATTGAGCGACAATTTCGGTATTGTCAAAGGTTTTATGACCACGGTGCACGCTTATACAAACGATCAGAAAATCTTGGATTTACCGCATAAGGATTGGCGGCGGGCGCGGGCGGCGGCATTAAATATTATTCCAACCAGTACGGGGGCAGCCAAAACTATCGGTAAGGTGATTCCGGAAGTACAGGGCAAACTGGATGGAGTTTCTTTGCGCGTACCGGTGCCGACCGTTTCGGTGGTTGATTTCATTTGCGAATTGGAGAAAGAGACGACGGCGGCGGAAGTGAACGCAATTTTTGAGAAAGCGGCTGCGAAAAAGCCGTTTAAAGGAATTTTGGGATACGAGTCGCGACCATTGGTTTCCAGTGATTTTATCGGCGACAGCCATTCATCGATATTGGATCCGGCTTTGACGATGGTGAACAAGAATTTGGCAAAGGTGGTGGCATGGTATGACAATGAGTGGGGTTATGCTACTCGTTTGACGGAATTCGCCGAATTTGTCGGAAGTAAAATATAAATTTTCTGCTCGTGATTGAAAATAGACCGAATACGTGGGAAAAACGAGACAAGAAAAAATTTTTATGATTGACGGCGATATAAAAGAAGCGGCGGATAATATATGCAAGGAAATTAATCGATACAAAAAAGAAATTTTTGAAAATATCAAAAAAGAGGATATTGCTATTTATTTGTGGTTAATGGATGCATATAATCAAGGAGAATATTTGCGCGACCGATCGAAATATCCGCTTCAAATCGTTTTTAAATTCTTCTATGGAATGAATAGGGCTGGATTAAGTAAGAATGCGGCAGAAAAATTTTTTGAATTGCTCGAAAATAAACCGGCAGGATTGAAAGAAATATTAAACGAATTGTGTCCGTTATGTAAGAATTGCGTCCAATTCAGTTTTGCGATGCCATAAGCTGATTTTTGATTTAAATGTTTCCGCCGCAATTCATAGACAGGTGCGCGGAAATAATCAGACGGAAAGAATCGAATCGTGTTTGAATATCTACAAATACTTAATTGACTTATACTCTCAATTAGTTGCGGATGATGGAATGCAAAAGACAATAAAAGAATTTAAAAAAGAAAAATCTGTTTCGGGAAACGTTTCTGATGAAAAAATTTTGGATTTTTTTCTTTGGTCGCTGGGAAAAAATAAATAAACAAATTTATGATCAAAAAAGGCGAACTTTATTATCCGGACGCGGCGGCTAAAAAACGAGCATGGTTAAAGCAAAAAAACGTTTACGCGCTTGCTGAAAAAAATCCGGTGAAATTTTGGGAGGGCGTGGCCAAGGAGCTTTATTGGCAAAAACCCTGGAAAAAAGCCTATGTTGATACTCCGCCGCATATAAGCTGGTTTGCCGGCGCCAAACTTAATATTTCCGAAAATTGTCTCGACCGAAACCTGGCCAAGCGAAAAAACAAGGTGGCGATCATTTGGGAACCGGACGACTCGACGCATCCGGCACAGGTATTGACTTATTACGAACTGTATCGGGCGGTCAATAAATTTGCCAACGCGCTGAAAAAAATGGGCGTGAAGCGCGGCGACCGGGTGGGAATTTATTTGCCAATGATTCCGGAGGTGGTGGTGAGCATGCTTGCCTGCGCGCGAATCGGCGCGGTGCATTCGGTGGTATTTTCGGCGTTCTCAGCCAACGCATTGCGAATACGCTTGCAGGATGCCGGTGCGAAGGTTTTAATCACGGTAGACGGTTATTACCGGCGAGGAAAGTTGATTGACCTGAAACGCCAGGCTGATGAGGCGGTGAGCGGGACGGCAGTGGAAAAAATGATCGTGGTGAAGCGCGCGGGTAATGAAATTCCTTGGACCCAGGCACGCGATTTTTGGTATGATCGGGCGGTTGAGGGAGAGTCTGACGAATGCGCGGCGGCGGCGATGGACTCCGAGGATCCATTCTTTATTCTTTATACCAGCGGATCAACGGGCAAGCCCAAGGGCGCGCTGCATACTTGCGGGGGGTACATGGTTTCGGCTTATGCTTCCGATAAATGGATCTTCGACTTGACCGATGACGATATTTTTTGGTCTACGGCCGATATCGGCTGGGTGACGGGCCATACTTATTCGTGTTATGGGCCGTTACTGAACGGGGCGACTTTTGTTATGTTTGAGGGACTGGCGGATTATCCGAATCCCGACCGTTGGGCCAGCGTGATCGATAAATACGGCGTGACGGTATTTTATACCGCGCCGACATTGGTACGAATGTTTATGAAAAATGGAACCGATATCCTGAAGCCGTATTCGTTAAAAACACTTCAGGTATTGGGGTCGGTGGGCGAGCCAATAAGTGAAAAAGCCTGGTTATGGTATTATAAGGAAGTTGGCCATGAGCAATGTCCTATCTTGGATACTTGGTGGCAAACTGAAACCGGCGGGATTGTGGCGACATCTTTGCCCGGTATCGGACCATTCAAGCCGGCACATACGGGGTTGCCTCTGCCGGGTATTCGGGTGCGGGTTTTGGACGAAAACGGCAAGTTGTGCAAGGCTAATCAAGAAGGTAATATGGTATTGGTATCGCCGTTCGCGCCCGGGTTATTGCGCGGCGTTTGGAACAATGAGCAAAAATTCCTTGATACCTATTGGACGCAATATCCCGGAAATAAAATTTATGTTTCGGGCGATCTGGGTTATCGCGATAAAAACGGTCTTTTGCGAGTGGTGGGCCGGGCCGATGATCAGATCAAGGTGGCGGGCCATCGTTTGACGACAGGCGAGATGGAAAGCGCGGCCTGTAAGGTGGCCGCTTTGGCGGAATGCGCGGTGGTGGGCGTGGCCGACGAAATCAAAGGTGAAGTACCAGTGGTGTTTGCGGTGCCCAAAGCCGATGCCGACGCGACCGAGTTGAAAGAAAGGGTAATGGCCGCGATCCGCGAAGAAATCGGGCCGATCGCGATTCCCAAGGATGTGCTGATAGTGAAAGATTTGCCTAAAACCCGTTCAGGGAAGATTATGCGGCGCATCTTGCGCAAAGTTTTTACAAAGGAAGAATTGGGCGACCTTTCCACCTTGGCCAATCCGGAAAGCGTAGAAAACATTAAAGCTGCGGTAATGAAAGAGTAGGTGACAAAAATCAGGAAACGGATATGACGCGATGGCCTGCCGACAGTTGTTTGTCGTCGTATACATAAAACATCCTTACATTCTCAAGTATGTAAGGATGTTTTTTGATAGATTTGGAGTTTGATTTTAATTAAAGTAGCGGATATGGTAAAATTATAAGACAATAAATAAAAATCTGTTTCTATGGAAAACAAACAAAAAAACATTTTATGGTTCAATGAGGTTACCAAGAAAGATGTGGATCTGGTCGGGGGAAAAAACGGGTCGCTGGGCGAGATGTTTTCGCAGTTGGGGCAAAAAGGCGTGCCGGTTCCCAACGGATTTATCACTACCAGCGCGGCATTTTGGCGCTATTTGAAGTTCAACGGCATTGACAAAAAACTGGAAGGGATTTTCAATGGCTTGGATGTGGCGAATCTGAAACAGCTGAAACGTGCCAGTACCGCCGCGCGGAATCTGATTCTCAAAGGCGAATTCCCGCCGGATTTTAAGAATGAAATTTTGGCGGCCTATAAAGAATTATCGGCCTATTACAAGACCAAAAATTTGAACGTGGCGGTGCGGTCGTCCGCCACCGCGGAAGATTTGGCCGGGGCATCGTTTGCCGGCGCCCACGAGACCTATTTGAATGTTGATACGCCGACGGAACTGTTGGACGCGGTGAAAAAGTGTATTTCATCGCTGTATTTGGATCGGGCGATCGTTTATCGCGCGGAAAAAGGATTTGACACGCTTAAAGTGGCGTTGTCGGTGGGCGTGATGAAGATGGTGCGCTCGGATATGGCTTCCGCGGGAATTATGTTCACTCTGGACACTGAAACCGGATTTCGCAACGTGGTGTTAATTAATTCAATTTATGGCGCGGGCGAAATGATCGTGAAAGGCCATGTGGTGGCCGACCAGTTTTATGTTTTCAAGCCGTCGCTGAAATCCGGAAAATCCGCAATAATTTCCAAAACTTTGGGCAATAAAGACATAAAATATATTTTTGACAAAAAAGTGGGTCTGAAAGAAGTGAAAGTTCTTCCCAAAGATCAAGCCAAGTTTTCGCTCACCGACAAAGAAGTCGAACAGCTGGCCAAATGGGCGGTGATCATTGAGGAACATTACCAATGCCCGCAGGATATTGAATGGGCCAAGGACGGCAAGACCGGCGAATTGTTCATTGTGCAAGCCCGTCCCGAAACGATTTACGCCGGCAAAGATAACCATGCCACTTATGAGGAGTATGAAGTTAAAACGGATGCCAAACCTTTGGTTACGGGGATTGCCGTGGGACACAAAATCGGCGAAGGGAAGATCCATATCATTCCTAACGTTAAGCAAATCGCTCAGTTTAAGGCTGGAGAGGTATTGGTAACCAATATGACCGATCCGGATTGGGTGCCAATCATGCGAATCGCGTCGGCGATAATTACTGACGAGGGTACCAAAACTTGCCACGCGGCGATCGTTTCACGAGAATTGGGAACGCCATGTATTGTCGGCACAGGGAACGCGACCAAGGTTTTGAAAAATGGTATTTTGGCAACCGCCGATTGTACCCAGGGCTTGGAGGGCCGGGTTTTTGCCGGCAAAGTGCCTTATGAGAAAAAAACCTACGATTTAAAAACTTTGCCGGAATTACCCACCAAGATAATGTTAAACGTGGGAACGCCCGAAAGCGCTTTTAAAGCCTCGTTTTTGCCGAATGATGGCGTGGGTCTGGCGCGGGTGGAATTTATTTTTGCCGACAAGGTAAAGGTTCATCCGCTGGCGCTTTATAATTACGGAAAACTCAAAGATAAAAAATTAAAAGCCCAGATTGACCGGATTACGGCGGGTTACAAGGATAAGAAGGAATTTTTCGTGGAAAAATTGGCGGAGGGCATAGCACAGATCGCGGCCGCGTTCTATCCCAAACACATAATCGTGCGATTTTCGGATTTTAAAACCAACGAATACCGCGAACTGATCGGCGGTAAGGATTATGAACCACTGGAATCAAATCCGATGATCGGCTGGCGCGGCGCATCGCGGTATTACGATCCGCGTTTTGAACCGGCATTCGCGATGGAATGCGCGGCAATCAAGAAAGTGCGCGAGCAGATGGGCTTGGATAATGTTTGGGTGATGATTCCGTTCTGCCGTACGGTAGAGGAAGGCAAGAAAGTGATTGAAGTGATGAAAAAGTATGGTCTCGAATCCGCCGCCTCCGCCAAAAGTTCCGGCGAATCAAAGGGTGAGAACGGGTTGAGGGTAATGGTAATGTGCGAAATTCCGTCAAACGTGATTTTAGCCGATCAATTCCTGGATGTGTTTGACGGAATGTCAATCGGTTCCAATGACCTGACGCAATTGACGTTGGGTTTGGACCGCGATGCGGGCCAGCTATCTTATATTGCCACTGAAAATAACGAGGCGGTTAAGGAATTGGTGCGCCAGGCGATCAAGGCTTGCAAGACGCGCGGAAAATATATCGGAATTTGCGGCCAGGCTCCCAGCGACTACCCGGAATTCGCGGAATTCATCATGAAAGAAGGAATTGAAACGATGTCGCTTAATCCGGATTCGGTAATGAAGACAATCATTAAATTGGGGGGAATCAAAAAATAATCAGAAACAATGTTTGATGTAATTACTTTCGGGAGCGCGGCATGGGACGTGTTTATGGAATTGCCGCCAAAATTTATTAAAAAAGACAGCGAATTAATCTCCGGCAAGGGATTTAAATTCAATATGGGTTCCAAAATCGATGTGCCGGGGATGCGATTCGCGTTCGGCGGCGGCGGAGTGAATACGGCAACGACTTTTGCGCGCCAGGGTTTCAAAACCGCGCATTGTGGAATGGTGGGCGATGATATTCCGGGGCGGGAAGTGGTTGAACATTTAAAACGGTTGGGGATTGATACGAGTTTGGTTTACAAAACATTGGAGCGGGTTACCAATAATTCGGTGGTTTTGAGCACGCCGGGATCCGACCGAGTGATTTTGGTTTACCGAGGCGCGTCGGAGTTACTGGATCATACCTATATCGCATGGGAAAAACTCGATGCCAAAGTGTTTTATATGGCACCTTTGGCGGGGCGGTTATGTCGTCTGACCGAACAAATAACCGCGCACGCGAAAAGAAACGGGGCGATGGTTGCGGCAAACTTGGGCAATTCCCAATTGATGATGGGGCGGTCGTGTATCAAAAGTTTACTGGCAAGAATTGATGTTTTGATTTTGAATCGCGAGGAAGCGGCAACTCTTACGGATGTGGATTACGGAAATGAAAAAAAGATCATTTCCGAGATGGTGCGATTGCATCCGGGAATCAACGTGATCACCAAGGGCCGGGAAGGCGCGGTGATTGTTGCCGGCGGGATAATATATTCCGGCAAAACGAAGTCGCATAAAATTATCGATGTAACCGGCGCAGGCGACGCGTTCGGGTCGGGATTTATGAGCGGAATGCTGGCGTCGGGTAATGATATCGAGTATTCAATGAAGCTGGCCTTGGTGAATTCCAAGCATTGTCTGTGTACCAAGGGGGCGGATAAACTGTTGTCCAAAGAAGATAATTATTTGGTAGAGCGGGAGAATTTAAAGATCAAAAAGATAAAACTGAAATAATAACATCGCCTAACCGTTATTTAACTGCCAGAATAACTTGAGGTTTTGTCCCGGGGTAGTTTATTTTGGTATAATGAATACGCGATTATGCTTGGATTAACTTTAATTTCAAAACCAAAAAACCATGAAAATAACAATTACGGTCATCAAAGCGGATTTGGGTGCGATTGGAGGGCATATCAGGCCGTCGGCAGAACTGCTCGAAACGGTTAAGAACCATCTTAAATCCAAGAGTGGCGGAGTTTTTATCGACTATCGCGTATCGGCTACCGGGGATGATATCGCGATTTTGGGAACACATACTTTTGGCGCGAACAATGAAGCGGTCCATCGGTTATGTTGGGACGCGTTTATCGCCGGAATGAGAGTGGCCAAGGATCAGGGGCTTTACGGCGCGGGCCAGGATTTGCTGAGGCTTGAATTCAAGGGCACGGTGAAAGGACTGGGGCCGGCGGTGGCGGAAATGGAGTTTGAGGAGCGCGAGGCCGAGCCATTTCTTTTTTTAGCCGCGGATAAAACCGATCCGGGAGCGTTTAATTTGCCGGTGTATTTGTCTTTTTGCGATCCGATGCATAATTCCGGGCTGGTGATCTCGTCCAAAATCCGGCAGGGATATATTTTCCGAATCATGGATTTGGCGTGCCTTGACGGAGAGAAAGTGATTGAGTTAAAAACCCCCGAAGAAATTTATGATGTCGCGGTTTTATTGCGCGACCAAGAAAGATTTGCGGTGGAGAGTGTTGAATCACGGGCGAGCGGCGATCAGGCGGCGGTTTTTTCCACGACCCGCTTGCATAATATTGCCGGCAAATACGTAGGAAAGGATGATCCGGTGGCGATTATCCGTACGCAAAAGGAATTCCCGGGTGGCGGCGAGGTTTTGTCACCCTATTCCATCGGCCATTTGGTGGCGGGGTTCATGCGCGGTTCGCACAATGGGCCGCTGATGCCGGTAAAACAAGGTACGGATGTTTCATTTTTTGACGGGCCGCCAATCGTGAGCGCGGCCGCTTACAGTGTGCATAATGGCAAGTTGACTGAAGCCGTGGATTGTTTTGACCACCCCTATTGGGATTTGGTGCGTACGCAGATCGCGCAAAAAGCGCAAGATATTCGCCGGCAGGGTTTTTTTGGACCGGCGATGCTGGGGATGGGTGAGCTGGAATATACGGATGTGGCGCAAACCTTGAAAAATTTGGAGAAAAGATTTATTGTAAGATAACATCACGATTATGCGTATTTTTTGTTTGTCAGTCATACTCTTTTCAACGGGATATGGTCCGAACAATTGAGATCCGGCGATAGGGCGCGAATATTTAATTATTAAACAAAGATCCTTCTGCGAGGGTAAATATATTATGCTTACACTTAAAGCTGAATTAAGAAACGAAAAAGGACGGGATACGCAGGAATTGCGCGAGGCCGGCCTGATCCCGGCGGTTTTGTACGGTCCGGGTCTTAAAAATAAAAATCTTTCGATCGATAGCAAGGAATTTCACAAGCTTTACCGCGAGGCCGGTAAAAGTTCGTTGATCTCTTTGGAAGTTGAGGGGGAAAAGAGCAAGTTTATGGTTTTGGTCAACGATTTGGCCACCAATCCGCTGGACGGCCAGATCATTCATGTCGACCTTTACCAGCCTGATCTGACTAAAGAAATTGAAGCGGATGTGCCATTGGTGTACGAAGGGCAGTCGGCCGCGGTTATTGATCTGGGAGGGACGTTAGTGAAAAATATTTCCGAAATCAAAGTTAAGGCGTTGCCGATAGACTTGCCGCGCGAGATCAGGGTTAATGTCGCCAAGCTCGCCACTTTTGAAGATACGATTACGGTAAAAGAACTGGTGGTAAGCGAAAAGGTGGAATTGTTGAAAAACCCGGAAGAAATTGTGGCGTTGGTGACTCCAATGGAAAATATCGAAGCTGAACTTGCCGAATCAATTGAGGAGAAGGTGGAGGATGTGGCCCAGGTAGAAAAGAAGGAAAAGGAGGTGGTGACTGAGGAGCAGTCCGAGGGTAAAGCCTAGTCATTTTTTAACAGGCTGTTTTGGTTTTTCTGCGTTTAGCGGTGCATGCCGTTATAACCCTAACAAGCCATGAAAACCTTTTTAAACACATTTTCAATGATCTGCGGCGCGATACTGGTTATCGCGGCGCTGTGTTTTGGTTTTGCGGTGTTTGCGGAGGATGAAACCGGCGAGTGTACTACTAAAGAATCATGCCAGGCGCTGCTGGAAAAATATGAACAGCTGGCCAAGCAATACGATACCGATATCGCGCGGACATCAACCGAAAAGAAAACGCTTCAGAACCAGATATATTCTTTAAAAACAAAGATCAGCTCGCTGGCGGTGCAAATCAAACAAAGTACCGCGATGATCGGTGATTTCAAGCTTCAAATCAATGATACCGAATCGTCGATCGAGCAAACTACGAATAAAATTTTGGATTCCCAAAAATATCTGACGGCGATCATCCGCGAGATTGACGAGCAGGACCGGACGCCGTTATTGCAGACGTTGGCAGCCGAGCCGAAACTTTCCGTTTTTTTTGATAATTTGGTATATCTGGAAAATTTGAACGATAAATCCAATCAAATCTTGCAGGATATCAAAGGGCTGAAAACTTCATTGGAGGACCAAAAATCGGGGTTGGAAACCGAGAAAAGCAATTTGGAAAAAGCGACTGAATTGAAACTGTTGCAAAAGCAGGCTCACGAGCAAACAAGCAGCGAGTATAACAAGACTTTGGCGGTAAAAAACGCGGAACTTGAACAGACGACAACCGCCAAGAAATTGACGGCGCAGGTGATTGCCAAAATCAAGGCCAGATTGTTCACACTGGCCGGGGTTGCCGATACTGACGCGCCGAATTTTGAACAAGCTTACGCATATGCCAAGGCGGCGGCGGCGCAGACCGGAGTTCGTCCGGCGTTTATTCTGGCGATTTTGACCCAGGAATCGAATATCGGCAAAAATGTGGGAATGTGCTATTTGCAAAACGATACTACCGGCGCGGGAATAAATATCAATAGCGGGAGTTATGTGGCTAATGTGATGAAACCCAGCCGCGATGTGGCGCCGTTTTTGTCGATCGTTTCGGCCCTGGGAAAGGATCCGCACGCAACGCGCGTTTCGTGCCCGATGAGCTTTGGATATGGCGGAGCGATGGGGCCGGGACAGTTTATTCCTTCAACCTGGAATCTTTACGCGCCGCGATTGCAGGCACTTTTGGGCCGGCCAGGCAATCCGTGGAATATTTCCGACGCGTTTTTGGCAACCGCTCTATATGTGTCTGATTATGGGGCGACATCGCAAACTTATGATGGCGAATGGAAAGCGGCAATGATCTATTTTGCCGGAACGGTAAATACCAAGTATCGTTTCTACGGCGACAATGTGATGGCGATAGCCTCGGGATATGCTGACGATATCGCGGCCATTGAAGGAAATTAAGGATAAAAACATTTTTTAAGTTAAATTTTGCGCCAAAAAAACACCGTGGCGTTTTTTTGGTTATTGCGATAAAATAAATTACCCCGGGGCAGAGCTCCGCAGTCTTCCGGCAGGGAAATA
>CAZUST010000001.1:0-37218 GCA_964623335.1 uncultured Candidatus Saccharibacteria bacterium | reverse complement strand
AACTACCGTGCGCCCAAGGCGCTTCGATAGTTTGATTCCCCGCCATTCATCCCCGGGCAAAGCCCCGCGGTCTTCCGGCAGGGAAATAAACTACCGTGCGCCCAAGGCGCTTCGATAGTTTGATTCCCCGCCATTCATCCCCGAGGTCTTCCGGCGGGGAAATAAAAAAATATGGATTGGTTTAAAACGGTTAATTTATTAATGGGTTCTTTGGGAACCATGATTGTAATTGTTTTTTTGGTATGGTTGTCTAAAAATAATATTGCTGTTGGGGTTAACCCGGTAATATTTGCGTCCGGATTGTTGTTTTCTTTGATTTATGCCTTTTTTGCCGGCAATAATTCTTATATCGCGACCAAATTCGATGTTTATCTGACGCCAAAAAATACTTCTTTTACGCGCGGTTTAATGATATTTAGCGTGATGGCAATGAGTATGGTACTTTTGTTTGTTCTGTACTGTTTCGTGGCGCCGTCCGAAATTTGGCCATGGCTGGAAAAATAATTTCTTAATCATTTTAATCAAATTTTCATACCCAATGGTGCAAGTTCGCGTAGCTTAATTTTTTTGAATCACGAAATCATTGAATTAAAACGCTATTTGGAGGTCCAATCCCCGCGATTACGCAGGGGATAGACCTCAAAATACAAAGCGTTTCACAATTTAAATTTAATTTGGAATGTTTACGAATTTAAAACCCGGCTAGGCCGGGCTTCCGTTTTTTGTTATGTCGGCGCTAATGTCGGCGATCATGGCGCCGATTTCGCCGTTGAAAATGCCTTCAATATCGTGCCAGCTTTTTTTAACGCGGTGGTCGGTAACGCGGTCTTGCGGGACATTATAGGTACGGATTTTTTCGCAACGCTCGCCGGTACCGATCTGAGCCATTCGAGCGCCGCCAAAAGCGGCTTCGTCGTCGAGGCGTTTTTTTTCCTGCAGGCGGTATTCCAGCAGGGCCATGGCGTTTTCGCGATTTTGGAGCTGGTTGCGTTCGGTTTGGGAGAATACCGACAAGCCAGTGGGTTTGTGGGTGATCCTGACCGCGGATTCGCGCTTATTCACGAACTGGCCGCCCGGGCCGGAGGACCGGCAAAATTGGATTTCAATCTCGTCGGGGCGGATAGTAACCTCGCTTTTTTTGGGTTTGGGCAAGACCGCGACTGTGGCAGTCGAAGTGTGGACGCGACCGTTCTTTTCGGTAACGGGTATGCGCTGGATGCGATGGACCCCGCCTTCGTATTGCATCATCTCCCAAGCGTTCTTGCCTTTAAGCTCGAAAATTATTTCTTTATAGCCGCCAATTTCGGTTTGACTGGAATCCAAAACTTTCAGTTTCCAACCTTGGGTTTGAGCGAAGCGCGAGTACATCCGGTAAAGATCGGCCGCAAACAGCGCGGCTTCTTCGCCGCCGGTGCCGCCGCGGATCTCCACTACCAGAGCTTCGGGGCCGGATGGTTTGCTTTCGGCATTAACAATTTCGGCCAGCTCTTTTTCCAGCAATTCTTTGCGGAGTTTGAGCTGATCGATCTCAACTTCGGCCAGGGACAGCAGTTCAGGATCTTCTTCTGAAATCGAGATGAGCCGGTTTTCCTCAATTTGATTGGTAATGCTTTTGATCTCGTCTTCTTTTTCAATTACCTTTTCCAGGTAGGTTTTTTTGCGGTTGAGCGCTTCGAATTTTTCCCAATCGGAAATCAACTCAGGGTCGCTGAGTTGATTTAGGATTTGGTCGTATTCCTCTTTCGCAGATAAAGGCTTCATTATAAAGTTCGCGAAACCTATGCGCTCGAAGCTTTGATTTAAAAAATAGCTTCAAACTAAAAATTTCTCGTGTATTTGGCCAATCGCGGCCGGAAAAATAAGAAAATTGCAAAATTCGGAAAAAAATCTTATTTCAATTTTTTGGCCAGGGCTTCTTTTTTGGCGACTTTTTTGTTGAATTTATCGACGCGACCCATGGCGTTGACCAATCTGGCTTTACCGGTATAAAACGGGTGGCAAGCCGAACAGGTTTCGGTTTCGACGTATTCTTTAGTCGAGCCAATATCGTAAACGGCGCCGCACGAGCATTTGACGCGGGCGTTAGGATAATATTTCGGATGAATGTCTTTTTTCATGTTATATTATAACAATTTATAATTTGGATTTGCAATTTTTTATTAATCCGGCAGAGGGAAGACCGCGGGGCTTTTCCCCAAGGATGAATGGCGGGGAATCAAACTACCGCACCGCCTTGGGCGCGCGGCAGTTTGATTGCGCGCAATACCTTGAGGCTCATCAGTTCAAGTATAAATCGCCCGGCAGTCAGCCTAAGATAGTTTATTTCCGCGGCGGCATCCGTGTAATGTTAAAAACAACGCGTTTTAAAACGACATAGACAGTATAACTTAAAAACATCCAATTGACAAGGCGGGGGAAACCTCAACGTCTTGAAAAAAAGTATTGCGCGTGTTATTATGTTCCTGTTATGCCCGTTTAGCCCGGTTGGGGGTTGGCGGGCGCCAGAGAGTGCATCCTTTGGCCATTTCGTTATCGATACGATTAACGACACCAACTTTATCGGACAAGAATATAATTTAAGGTCAAAGAATACATAATTTTTAGATACCAATATGAACGCGAATCTTTCTATTGAAGAAATGTCCAGGGCCGGCTTGCAATTCGGCCATAAAAAGTCCAGAGTGCATCCCAAAATGAAGCCTTATCTTTCGGGCGTGCGCAATACGATTTATACAATCGATCTGGAAAAGGTTAAGGATAAATTTGAAGCCGCGCTGGAATATGCGGAAAAAATCGTTAGCGAGGGCAAGACTATTTTAATTGTCGGTACTAAGGCGCAGTTCAAGAGACCGGTTAAGGAAATGGCGTTAGCTTGCGGCATGCCTTATGTGAGCGAGCGGTGGTTGGGCGGAACTTTTACCAATTACAAGATTATAAAGAAACGCATTGACTATTTCCGGGAACAAGAGCGCAAATTGGCGGCCGGTGAATTCGAAAAGTACACCAAAAAAGAGCAGGCGCAATTTCAGAAAGAACTTAAAGTCCTGGAAAAAAAGCTGGGCGGTATTAAAATGATGGAAAAGATGCCCGAAGCGCTCTTTGTGGTGGATATGAAAAAAGATAAATTGGCGGTAAAGGAAGCCAGTGAAAACGGAGTGAAAGTGATCGGTATCGCGGATGTGAATATCGATCCGGATGAAGCAGATTATCCAATTATTGCCAATGACGACTCAATGTCTTCGGTAAATTACATTTTGACCAAACTTAAGGAAGCGATACTTGCCGGCCGCCAAATCGCGGAATCCAACAAGAGCGCGATGGAAACAAAATAGCCGTTGGCTAGCTTCCGAAAGTCAGTTTCCGGTTATTTTTCTTTTAAAATCACTTTTGAGGCCTATCTCGAATTAGTTTCCAACCGCAATTTCCATATTGCAGCTGCGAAAAATTCATTGCTCAGCGACAGATTTATCTTAAATATGCCTCTTTGCTCTCCATTTTTCCCGCTTGCGATCCGAAAATTTTGTTCTGAAGCTAATTTGGCAATAGACCTCCGTGAATACTATGGCAAACATCGAACTCATCAAACAGCTTCGCGATGAAACGGAAATTTCAATCGGCGAGTGCAAGAAGGCGCTTGAAGCCGCCGGAGGCGACATCAATAAAGCTAAGGAATTACTTAAGGAATGGGGTAAGAATGTGGCGGCCAAGAAATGCGAACGTACAACCGGCCAAGGAAAAATAGAGGCGTATGTGCATGCGAACGGCAAGATTGGCGTGATGATCGAACTGCGTTGCGAAACGGATTTTGTGGCCAAGTCAGACGATTTCAAGAATTTGGCGCATGAGTTATGTCTTCAGTTCGCGGCGATGGGCTGTGAACCGGAAACGCTGCTGTCTTTGCCGTGGATCAAAAATTCTTCCAAAACGGTTAAGGATCTTGTGGAAGAGGTTATCGCCAAGGTGGGCGAGAACATCGTGATAAAAAATGTGGTTCGTTACGAGCTGTAGAATACATCTCCGAAAGGAGTAATTTAGCATGATTGAGATCATTTTATTATTGGTATTTATAATCAGTGCCGCCGGTGCGGGAACTATCTTGGTGCGGCGGATGCCGGACGCGCAGCGCATAGCGGCAATTCCGGGTGCCGCAGAAGCGGTCAGCTTGGGGCAGGCCGCAAAAAAACTGTGCGTGGCCGGCATTAAGAAGGTGCCGTGTTTTCGTGATTTTAACTGGTTGGATTTTGTGCAAAAAATGCTGATGAAGGGTCGGGTGGTCGTATTAAAAACAGAAAACAAGATCAACGATTACATGACCAAATTGCGGCAGACGGCCGAAGTGAAGCGCGAAAAGGAAGGGGAAGCGCTGGATAGCTACTGGCATGATTTGAAAACCATTGTTAAAACTAATAGTTCGATTCGGCACGCGGAAACCCATACCAAACCGGACGAGATCGCGAATGAAACGGCAGTCAAAACAAAAAATTCCGAATCGGTTGAAATCGATGTGAAAGCGGCAATCGCCCAGGCTCAGGCGCAGATAGAGTCGGTTCAGCCGGCGATAAGCCGGGTGGCAATGCCCAAAGATCCGCAAAAAACCGAATTCCAAAGCCGCAAAAAAAAACACAATTCAAAAAAACGCAAATTTAAGGATCCTTTTCAATGGTAATATTTTTCGACGATTAAAAGCCCGATGACGGGTTTTACTTTTATTGAGTGCGATACCGCGGGGCTTTGCCCCGGGAATGAATGGCGGGGAATCAAACTAGCGGAGCGCCTTGGGCGCGCGATAGTTTATTGTGCGATGATTGAAATAAACTACTCCGGGGCGGGATCTCGAGGTAGTTCGATGGATAAATAAATTGTTTTTTGCCGACGTAGCTCAGCGGCAGAGCAACTGTTTTGTAAACAGTAGGTCGGGGGTTCGAATCCCTTCGTCGGCTCACTTGAAAAATCGTTTTTGGGGCGGTTTTTGATAAAATTAAAAAATGAAAATCAAGGGAGTTAAAGCCAAATCGCATGATGATTTTGCAATTTGAGTAATTTTTAAAACAAAGCTGTTTTTGGCTTGTATTTTTGGTTTGAATAGGGTAAAATAATTAATATTGCGGAAAACAATGGAGAGGCTGGATTTGATAAAAATAAAGGAGGACGCGATTGCTGAAATCGCTCAGGCGGCTGATTCCGACGCTTTACTTTCGGTGTATAAAAAATATCTGGATAAAGAGGGCGTTTTAGGATTATTTTTCCGTTCGATGGGGCAGCTGCCCAAGGAACAGCGCGGTGTCGCGGGAATTGAAGCCAACAAGATAAAGCGGGAAATAACGGCAATTTACGCACAAAAGGCGGACGAATTGAAAGAAGCCGGCAAGCCGGGAGCGGGAAAAGATTGGCTGGATGTGACGTTGCCGGGAATCAAACCCAAGATAGGACATATCCATCCGCTTTCGTTGGTGGAGGACCGAGTGATTGAAATTTTCAATGGAATGGGTTTTGGGGTGGTGGAAAGCCCGGAAGTGGAAAACGAATGGTATAATTTTGACGCGCTTAATGTACCCAAGGAACACCCGGCACGCGATGTTTTCGATTCGCTTTTTTTAAATGACGGATCGATTTTGCGGCCGCATACCAGTCCGGGCCAGGTGCGTTATATGGAGTGCCACCAGCCGCCGTTGCGGATCGTGGTTCCCGGAAGAGTATTCCGGCGCGACCCGGTGGACGCGTCGCATGAACCGAATTTTTACCAAATCGAGGGCTTGATGGTGGATAAGGATATTTCGGTGGCGAATTTTAAATCGATCATCGACGAATTTTTCAAGCAATTTTTTTGTGATTGTGAAGCCGAAGCGGATTCGGAGAATAAGCGGGGCGCGGCGGCGCGCAATATTGCGGCGAGTGAGAATATCCGGCTGCGGCCGTCGTTTTTTCCGTTCACTGAGCCGTCTTTTGAAGTGGATTTGCGTTGCGTGCATTGCGCGGGCAAGGGATGTTCGGCTTGCAAGGGTACCGGCTGGATGGAGATCATGGGGGCGGGGATGGTGCATCCCGATGTTTTGAAGAATTCCGGTTTGAATCCGCAGTTTTGGCAGGGGTTTGCGTTCGGCATCGGGGCAGACCGTCTGGCAATGATCAAATACAAAGTCAACGATATCAGGTTGTTTTACGATAGCGACCAGCGGTTTCTTGATCAATTTTGATTAAAAATTTGCAATTGCCAATTTTCAATGGATTTTCAATATATCAATTTTGAAACGAATACGAGTTCCGGAATTTGTTTGGTCAATTATAATTGATAATTCAATGAAAATTGAAAATTGAAACTGTAAATTTGTATTTATGTTGTTTAGTTATAATTGGTTGCAATCATTTTTTGATAAAAAATTACCGGAACCCAAAGAGTTGGCGCGGTTGATTATCAAACATAGCTTTGAAGTGGAGGCGATGGAAAAATCCGGCAAGGATACGGTTTTTGACATTGCGATATTGTCAAATCGCCCGGATTGTTTTTCGCATATCGGGATAGCGCGGGAAATTTCAGCGATACTGGGATATAAAATTAATTTACCCAAGGCTAAATCGGCCAAGACCGGTGCCGCACCGGGGGCAAAATCTTTCATCGACGTACGGGTTATGGATACGGTCGCCTGTCCGCGTTATTCGGCCAAGGTGATTACCGGGGTGAAGGTCGGGCCGTCGCCCAAATGGGTGCAGGAGCGGCTTGAGGCGTGCGGAATGCGGGCGATCAACAATATTGTTGACGCGACCAACTATGTGATGCTGGAAACCGGCCAGCCGCTACATGCGTTCGATTGGGACAAATTGGCGGCCGGACGGGGCAGAGCAAAAAAAATTATTATAAGATATGCCGCCGCGGGCGAGGCGATCGATGTTTTGGGTGATAAGAAGTATCAGTTGACGCCGGCAATGCTTTTGATTGCCGATGAGGCGGGAGCTTTGGCGATTGCGGGGATCAAAGGCGGAAAGCGGGCTGAAATATCCGAAAATACCAAGACGATTGTTTTGGAATCGGCCAATTTTAATCCCCGATTGGTGCGGTTGGCTTCGCGCAATCTGGGTTTGACGACAGACGCTTCGGTGCGATTCGCACACGATATGAGCCGGGGGCAGACGCTTGATGCGGTCGAACGCGTGGCGGATTTGGCGGTGCAAATTTCCGGGGGGCAGGTTGTCGCGGGCGCGGTGGATCGCAATTCCAACCCGGTCAGACCTAAAAAATTGATTTTGGATATGGAAAAAGCCGATAAACTTTTAGGCGCGGAAATTCCGAGTGCTCGGGCAAAAAAGATTCTGGAATCGCTGGGATTTTCAGTGCGCAAGGGAACCAAAACCAATTTGGAGATGATGGTGCCGACGGCCAGAACCGATGTGACGATTCCGGAAGACTTGGTCGAAGAAATCGGCCGGATTGACGGTTACGACAAAGTGCTTGCCGCGACGGCCAGCGGACCGCTATTGCCGCCGCCGGTAAATTATTTTTGGCGGTGGAAAACAATTTTGCGCGACGCGCTGATCGCTTGCGGCTGGTCGGAAACCCGGAACTATACTTTTGTTTCCGAGACCGATTGTAAAAATTTCGGTTATGACACCAAGGAACTTTTGGAGATAAAAAATCCGGTGAATATTGATTTTGCCTTTATGAGGCCGAGTCTTTTGATAAATTTGGTTAAAAATGTTTCCAAAAATCCAAGAGCTGATGTTTTAAATCAATTCGAGATCGGCAAGATATTTGGAGCGAGAAAACGAAATGAGCCGACAATTCTGGCGGGGATTTCCAAGGCCGGAACATTTTTCGAGGTAAAGGGCGCGATTGAATTCGCGTTGCGGCGACTGGGAATCACGGATTTTATCTTTGAGCCGGCAAGGACGGGTAATAAAGCTGCCACCGATATTTATAACACGGTACGGACCGCGCGCTTGATGGCGGGCAAGAACGAAATCGGTTTTATCGGGCAAATAAGCGAGAAAATCGCGACGGCAGCCGGAATAAAGCCGTTGATAGCTTTTGAATTAAGCGTAGACGCATTGGCAAAATTGGCGACGAGAAAGAACGATTATAAGCCAATCATAACGCATCCGGCGGCGATCCGCGATTTGGCGGTTTTGGCGCCGCGCGGTGAATACGCGCAAGATATTATTGATGAAATCATGAAAGCGGCGGGAGCGGCGGCGGTATCGGTTGAGCCGATTGATATCTATGAAGGTTCGGAAATTCCGCAAAATTTGAAAAATATCGTGTTTCGAATCAATTATCAGGCCAAGGATCGCACATTGACCGGCGACGAGATCGATAATTTGCAAAATAAAGTGATTATGGCCATGGAGGCCAAAAAATGGCAAGTGAGAAAGTAATTATTAAAATTTTATGGCGGATACCGACAAAGACAAAAAAACAGAGTCCTATAGCGCTAAGGATATTTCCGTTCTTGAGGGTTTGGAACCGGTGCGCAAACGTCCCGGAATGTACATCGGTTCCACCGGAATCGAAGGTTTGCACCACTTGATTTGGGAGGTTGTGGATAACTCGTTGGATGAAGCGATGGCCGGCTATTGCAAGAATGTCGACGTAGTCCTGATGCCCAATAACCGTATCCAGGTAAGGGATGACGGTCGCGGTATTCCGGTTGATATCCATCCGCAGAAGAAAATTTCAGCATTGGAAATCGTGTTAACGACTTTGCACGCGGGCGCTAAATTCGAAAATAAGGCCTACCAGGTTTCTGGAGGCTTGCATGGCGTGGGTGTTTCGGTTGTGTGCGCGCTATCGGCTTGGTCAAAGGCCGAGGTTTGCCGCGATGGCGGGATTTATGTCCAGGAATACGATCGGGGCAAGCCCCGCGCGCCGGTCAAGAAAATTGGTAAATGCGACAAGCATGGGACCACCATTACTTTCGATGCGGATCCGCAAATTTTTAAAGAAATCCAATATGATTCGAAACGCATCATTACTCATTTGCGCCAGCAAGCTTACCTGACCAAGGGAGTCCGGATAAATATTATTAATGAGCAGGTTGAACCGAAGAATTCCTATTCTTTCTATTTTGAAGGCGGTCTATATTCGTTCGTCAAATATCTGACGCGGGGCAAGAATGCCATCCATGACAATGTTTTTTATGCTTCGGGGGTCAAAAACGAAGTACAGGTTGAAGTGGCGTTTATCTATACGGACGAGTTCGAAGCTTATGAACAAAGTTTCGCAAACAACATTGTAACCGCCGAGGGCGGGACGCATTTGACGGGTTTCCGTTCAGCGATGACGCGCGTATTCAATGATTATGTGCGCAAAAACAATTTCCTTAAAGCGACTGATGATAACCTGACCGGCGAAGATTTGCGCGAAGGGATGACAGTGGTAGTATCGGTTAAAATCCGCGAACCGCAGTTTGAGGGGCAGACCAAGGGGAAGTTGGGCAACCCGGAGGCGAAAAACGCCGTGGAAGGGGTGGTAACCGAAGCGCTGACCGACTTTTTGGAGCGCAATCCCAACGATGCCCGGGCGATTGTGGAAAAATGCATTTTGTCGCATAAGGCGCGCAAGGCAGCTAAAGCGGCGCGGGAAACGGTATTGCGCAAGGGAATTTTGGACGGACTGTCGTTGCCGGGCAAATTGGCGGATTGCAGTTCGCGGTCTCCGGAAGACTCCGAAATTTACATTGTGGAGGGCGAATCGGCCGGCGGATCGGCCAAGCAAGCTCGCAATCGGCGGTTTCAAGCGATATTGCCGTTGCGGGGCAAAATATTGAATGTGGAGCGGACGCGCCTGGATAAGATGCTGGAATCAAAAGAAATTAAGGCGTTAATAATCGCACTGGGTACGGCGGTGGCCGAAGATTTCAATATCGACAAACTGCGTTACCACCATATTGTGATCATGGCCGATGCGGATTCGGACGGAAATCATATCCGAACTCTGCTTTTGACGCTTTTTTACCGGTATTTTCGGCCGATTATCGATCGAGGGTATCTTTATATTGCCCAACCGCCGCTTTATAAGATAGTCGCGGGCAAAGAAATCCGTTATGCGTATACCGAAGACGAAAAGATCGCGGTGATGAAGGATTTTAACAATCCGGGGGTAAATGTCCAGCGATATAAGGGTCTTGGTGAAATGAATGCCGAAGAACTTTGGGAAACCACTATGAATCCGGCAAAACGCATTCTGTTGCAAGTTCAAGTCGAAGACGCCATTGAGGCGGACGGGGTGTTTGACATGCTGATGGGCGATGAAGTTTTACCGCGTAAAAAATTTATCCAGAATAGCGCTAAAACCGTGAAAAACTTGGACATTTAAGTCGTTACCGCGTGTTGACAGATTTTGACATTTTGGGGGATATCTGGTATTGTTCAAACAGAGCCCTCCGGGCTTTTTTGAAAACCTAGGTTTTCAAAAAAGCCGGGTTTAACCGGAAAGAATGAATTCCAAATTTAGGATATATGGCAATTACCGCTAAAATTATAACTTTTTTGAAAGAAGTCCGCATTGAAATGAAGAAAGTCAACTGGCTTACTCGGGAACAGTTGGTGAATTACACTCTGACGGTAATCGGGTTTATGCTGGTTACGGCGATATTCTTTGGGGCTCTGGACTGGGGATTCGCGGCGCTTTTACAGAAATTTGTTCTCGGCCAGTAATCTTTTGCTGTCCGAGGAAGATTTTTTAGTTTGAAAAACTATGCCAAAACAACAAATAATGCCCGAAAAAAATTGGTATGTAATCCATACTTATTCGGGCTACGAAGAGGCAGTTGCCAAGAATCTCAAACAAAGGATTGAGTCGTTGGGAATGGAAGATAAAATTTTTAGCGTGATCGTTCCCAAGGAAAAGAAGATCAAGATCAAGGAAGGCAAGCGCAAAACTGTGGAAGAAAAAATTTATCCGGGTTATATCTTGGTGGAAATGATCGTAACCGATGATTCATGGTACGTAGTGCGCAATACGCCCAATGTTACGGGTTTCGTGGGGGCGGGAACGACGCCGATACCAGTATCTCCCGAGGAAATCGCCAGTTTGAAGCAAAGAATGGAAATGGCCGAACCCGAGTTCAATATCGAGGTCAATGTGGGCGATCTGGTGAAAATCAATGACGGTCCGTTTAAAGATTCGGAAGGCAAAGTATCGGAGATCGACCGCGAACGCGGCAAGGTGAAAGTGCTGGTCAATATGTTTGGACGCGATACGCCGGTAGAACTTGATTCGTTGCAAATAAAAAAGATTTAAATTTAAAGAGAAGGAAATCCCGAATCCAACAGTTTGGACGGAACGCGATCCGGCCAAGGCTGAAAAATTTTTGGTTGCGGGTAATCCGTAAAAAAAATGGCAAAAAAAGTAAAGAAAATATTGGTGCTTCAGATACAGGCCGGTAAGGCAACTCCCGCCCCGCCGATCGGGCCGTCTTTGGCGCCGCATGGCATCAATCTGGGGGAATTCGTCAAACAATTTAACGATATGAGCCGACCGATGGCGGGCTTTAAGGTTCCGGTCGAGATTACGATTTATGAAGACAGGAGCTTTTCGCTGAAACTGAAGCAGCCGCCGGCGTCAGAATTATTGAAGAAGGCGGCGGGGATTGAACTTGGATCAGGCCAGCCGAATAAGAAAAAGGCGGGTAAGATTTCCAAGGCACAATTGCGCAAGATTGCCGAACAGAAAATGCCCGACCTCAATGCTTCGACAGTTGAGGCGGCGATGCGAACCATTGGCGGAACCGCGCGCAATATGGGAATCGATGTCGTTGATTAGTCGATTAGCGAATCAAATATCAAAAATCTTCAAAGCTTCGCTTCAGGCGTAGCTTTGGTTTTGCTAGCACATGGACAAAAAAGCTTCGTCAGCGGCATTAGTGATTGCCGCTTTAGGGGTGGTTTACGGTGATTTGGGGACGTCGCCTTTGTATACGCTTAACGAGGTGTTTTTTGGCGGAGGTCGCTTGACGTTAACCGCGGAGCATGCCGCGGGAGCGGCGAGTTTTATTTTTTGGCTATTGGTCATTGTAATCGGAGTAAAATACGTCGCTTTGGTTTTGCGTGCCGATAACGAGGGCGAGGGCGGGGTATTCGCTTTGTTCGGATTATTGCAAAAGCAGGGCGGAAAAGGCATCGCGCCGTTGTTATTACTGTTGATGTTTGCCGCGGGATTGCTTTTTGGGGACGGGATCATTACCCCGGCAATTTCGGTTTTGTCGGCGGTAGAAGGGTTAAAATTGATCGAGCCGAAGCTGGTTGACTGGGTGGTACCGGTAACATTGGCAATATTATTCGCGGTTTTTTACGTCCAGAAAAACGGGACGAATCGCGTGGGAAAGGTTTATGGGCCGATAATGTTCTTTTGGTTTTTGATTTTGGGCGGATTAGGTTTGCGCCAAATTATTGCCTATCCGGCGATCATTGCGCAGGTGTTGAATCCAATGACTGTGGTCAATTTGGCGACGAGTTTGGATTGGCATTCATTTTTACTGCTTACCGGGGCGGTGTTCCTGGCATTAACCGGGGTGGAGGCGCTTTACGCGGATATGGGACATTTTGGCCGGCGCGCGATAAAGACGGGCTGGTTTGGTTTAGTTTTTCCAGCACTGACGCTTAACTACGCGGGGCAAGCGGCATTTATTATGAGCGGTCAGCCGGTTTTGGGTCAAAACCTGTTTTACAGTATGGTTCCCGGTCCCTTTTTACCGGTGATGATCGCGATCTCGACGGTAGCGACAATTATTGCCAGCGTGGCGATGATATTCGGTATTTATTCGCTGGTTTCCCAGGCGATGGCCATGCATTTACTGCCGCGGTTTACGGTGGTGCATACCAATCGTGAAACCGAAGGCCAGATTTATTTGCCGGCAATCAACTGGGCGTTATTTTTTGGCAGCGCGATGCTGATTTTGGGGTTCCAGTCGTCAGTGCGGCTGGCGGCGGCGTACGGATTTGCCGTATCGGGAGTAATGCTGGTTACGACCTTGGCGATGTCGATCGTGGCGATACGTCATTGGCGCTGGCCACGTTGGATGGCATGGGGTATTTTTGGCGGATTTTTGTTAATGGATTTTTATTTTATCGCGGCCAACAGTTCAAAGTTTTGGGATGGCGGGTATATTCCATTTTTGATCGGATCGGCGGTTTTCGCGATAATCGTCGTCTGGCGCTGGGGCTGGAAGATTCTGATGTCGGCTCATGAAGATTATTCGGCGCACCGCGACATCGAGTGGCTGCTCGGACTTAAAAAAAACGTGGATGACGCAGGAGGAATTTTAAAGGCCAACCGGGCCCGAAATCTGGTGCAATCGGATCGGGCGGCGGTATTTATTACATCGCGGCCGATAAAAAACATCAAAAGTCCGATCCCGGTCAAATTAAGAATCTATCTTAAGTGCTACGGTACGATACCGCGGGATATTTTGTTCTTTAGCGTTGAACAGACGCGGGAGCCGTATGTTAAACGGCATTATCATTTAATCAATTTCGGCCAGAATGTGTATTCGGCGCATGTACAATGCGGGTTTATGGAAGATCCTGCCGCGGAACGGATTTTGCGCGAACTGTACCGTGATGGGGCGATCGAGGAGAAATTCCGACGTTGCGCGATTGAGGTCAGTGAGGACGAATTCATTATTGAGCCGGGATTATCCTGGCATAAGCGCGCGCGATTAATTTTGTTTAAGCTGTTGTTTAAGTGGTCGGTACCGCCGTACCGGTTTATGGGTTTGACCGAAGGTATCGGGGCGGGCTTATCAAAAGTGGTGGTGCCGGTGCGTTTTGGGCCCCAGGGGGTGCGCATTGAAACTCCGGAGTTTCCGCTGGTGAGCCGTAATGACCGAATCGACCCGGATACGTTGCGGCCAGATGAGAGACGGTTCATTAAAATTTAAAATAGGACCGCGAAACTTCGCGAGTATTTTCGCAAGATGCGTCCTTGATGCCGCGCTAGCGGCATCCGCTTTGCCAAGGCCGCCGGCCGCGATTTCAAATCGCGGCCGGCGAAACGCAATTGAAACCGTATTTTTTTAATGTTGACATAATTAACGCTTTGTCGCATTTGCTTAAAAATGGCGCAATAAGGTAAAATATAAAATTGAATACAAAAATATGATTTTATCCGATACTGATATCAAGCGTTTCATTGCCGAAGGCAAGATTAAGATTGATCCAATGCCGGATTTCGAAAAGCAGCTAGGTCCTTGCTCGCTGGATTTGTGTTTGGGAAACAATTTCAAAATGTTCAAGCCTTCGAATTATTCGTTTATCGACGTAAAAAGCGAATACAACGGGAACCTAATGCAGGAAGTGATCGTTGCCGACGACGCGCCGTTTATCATTCAGCCGCGGGAATTCGTGATCGCGGTAACCAAGGAAACAATCACAATCACCAACGATCTGATGGGGCGGCTCGACGGGCGTTCGTCATTGGGCCGTTTGGGCCTGGTGGTGCATTCGACGGCGGCGCGCTTTGATCCGGGATGGACCGGCAAGGCGGTGATGGAATTCGGCAATCTGGGAACGAGGCCGATTATTTTATACGCGGGTATGAGAATTTGCGCGATGACGTTCGAAACGCTTTCGGGTCCCGCGGGAGTACCGTATATGAAACAAAAGGACCACAAATATGCCGGACAGTCCGGGGCGGTGGCGTCAAAGATCGCCGAAGAAGATAAATAAACTGTTCCGGGCCGACTGTCGAGCGACCGATGATCCTCGAAGTATTTCGAGGATAAATAAACTATCGATTTATGAATCGCGATTTATGATTTATGAATTAATTTAATTCTCAAATCATAATTATGGAATTATAAATCATTCTGCAATGTTATCAACGAAAGACATTAAGCTGAAATTTTTAGGAATTACGCCGGTAATGAAGGATGAAACCGGGATATTGGAACCGCAAAAGCTGGTGGCATTCTCGGGGTTGCTGACCTATAGCGGAAAATCGATTGAGTCAATCCTGGAAGAAACCCGCGGCAAGGGACAGGACATCGATAAAAAGATCAGAACAGTTTTGCGCAAATCGTCCCTAAAAGGACACGCGTCGATGGCGACCACGCCGGCATTTTCTTTTTCATATGAAGCAAGCAAATTTATCGATTCGGCGTTTACCGGATTGATCTTCGCGTCGGCGATCATGGCTTCGGGCCGGCGGACCGATACGGTTCCGGAAGATATTGTTTATCCGGAAGCGATCGCGGGAAATCGGGAATCGTTGAACATTTACCGCGCGGCGGCGGAAAAATGTATCGAGACTTTGAACCGCCTGCTTGGGCAGGGGATAAATAAAGATGAGGCGAGTAAAATTTTGCAGTACGGTATTTACGGTACCGGAATAATTCAGCTTCCGGTGGAATCGCTGGTTTCGTTACGTCGCGAGTACGAAGCCGAAAAAGAATGGATGCCCGAAGATGCGGGGTTTTTGATCGCGGCGATCGAAAAAGAATTAAAAAACGCGGGGGTTGACCTGCTTTACGCGACCCGTTTGGCGGCGCCGCGCAATACCTATCCTTATCCGAATATTTTTAAAGACCCGGAAATCTCGAATATGGCGCGGGAAATGTCGGGTGGCCGGGCGGCGGGCGAGAATTTTAGAATCGTGGGCAGTGATTTTTTAGTCACGCCCGATTTGGAAAGACGCTGCCGCAAATTGGAAAAAGACATTAAGAATGCGGCGGCGGATAGAAATGTTTTGAAAGAAAAATGGCCGGAATTGCTTGAAGAGCGCCAGAAGATCGCGCGCGACTATCCGATGGCGGCCAGCGTAAAAATATTTTCATCAGTGGCCTGGCGGGTATGGGGCGATAAAAAGCGCCATCGAACCGTGCCGATGGCGGTGGATTCGGTTTATTATTCGGCGCGCCGCGCGGCGGAGACTTTTGGCCGTTACCGGCAGAATATCGAGGGAAAAACTTTGACGCACGAAATGGCGGATAAGATCGACAGCATATTGTCGGTACCGCCGGGAATACGCGCCAAGAAAGAACAACTTTATGATTATTTAGGCGCGGCGGCGGCGGCATTGGAGGCGTATCGGAAACTTGTTAAAATGGGCATCAAGGAGCGTGACGCGATATTTGTGGTGCCGCGGGGTTTGCGTTTGGATGTGATACAGGATTACAATCTTTATAATTTAGTGGCGGGATATTATCCGTTGCGGATTTGCTCCACTGCCGAGGAAGAGTTGCGCCGGTTGAGTATAAAGGAAGCGGCGGCGATAAAAAGTTTGTTGCGGCAAAAGAAGCTTGACTGGCTGGGGTGGCATATTCAGCCCAAATGCCATACCGTGGGATTTTGCTTGGAGCAGGATTGTTGCGGGACGATTAAAGTATTGGCGCCAAATTATGATCTGGAGTTTCATAAGGAAATGCATGACAATCTGGAGGTAAAATTTAAAGCGGCACTGGAAAAATTGCAAAATTAAGCACGAATATTATGATATTGGGGCTAGCGAACCGCGCAAACCGGTTAAAGAAAAAATCTGGTCGAAGATCTTGCGGGCGCGAGATCAATTCGCCGGAAAGTGTTTGATTTGCGGCCGGGAGTGTTTGAATTCGTCGAACCGGGAGAGACCACGATCGAAGCGGGGGCGCGGACGGCGTATGGCAATGCGCGGGGCAAGCCAATTTTTATTTCCCCGCCGGAATATCTCGGGGTTTTGCCCCGGGGATGAATGGCGGGGAATCAAACTTTTCCGATTGCGAAGCGTTAGCGTAGCGGAGGAATACTTCGAGACTCTGCCTCGGGGCAGTTTATCGCAAGCAGCGATCGGGCGGCAACCGGAGGTGTTGAAATCCAAATTTAAAAAAAAGATAATGAAGAAAAATCCGTATACGGGAAAACTCATTACGATTGAAGGTTTGGACGGTGCCGGCAAATCGACGCAGTCGGAAATGATCGTCAATCATTTTAACGCGAATTGTGCGTGCCAGATACGCGCAACCTGCGAACCGACACAGTTTGTGGCGGGCGGTTTGGTGCGGAGCCGGTTGTTGAACGAATGGTCATGCACGCCGGATTGTTTACAGCTGATGTTCGCGGCCGATCGGGCCGATCATTTGGAAAAGGAGATTGAACCGCTATTGAAAAGGGGGGTTAATATCATTTGCGACCGCTATTTTCTGTCGTCAGTGGCTTACGGAAGCATTGACACTGACATGGATTGGCTAATCCAGATCAATTCGCGATTTTTAGCGCCGGATTTGACAATTTATCTGGATGTGGCGGCGCCGGTTTGCGTGAGGCGAATGCGGGAGAACGGCCGGTCAATCGAACTTTTTGAGAAGCAGGATGTTTTGGAAAAAGTGGCAGCGAATTATAAAAGAGCTTTCGACATCCTGAAAAATGAAATCGAGGTCGCGATGGTTGACGGCGACCGTTCGTCGGAAGAGATCGCCAAAGACATTATCGAGCTTTTAAATTTTAAAATTTTTAACTTTAAACCGATTAATAATCAATAAAATCATGCCGGCCACCAAAAAAACACAAAAAATGTCCAAAGTATCAATAGCATCCCGGATCGATCAAACCAATATCGATATCAAGGCGACCGCCGATGATATCAAGAAAACTTGCGACGAGGTCAGGAAATACGGTTTCCGCGGGATTTGCGTGAATCCTTCTTGGGTAAAATTCGCCAAAGACGAATTGCACGATACGCCGGCAAAAGTAATTTGTTTGGTAGACGCGCCGATCGGCGACAGTTCGCATGAGGAGCGGGTACAGATTGGTTTGACCGCGAAAAATAATGGGGCCGACGAATTGGATGTGGTAGCGCCGCTTCCCGATATCAAACATGAGCGGTGGGAGGATGTTTATAAAGATCTGGCGGCGATGTGCAAGATATTGCCGACAAAAGTGATTATCGGTTCGGGTTATTTGACGGATTCGGAGATTGCGTTCGTATCGCGGCTAGCCAAACAGGCGGGAGCGATATGCGTCAAAACCGCGACCGCCAAAGATCCGTTGGAGGAGCGGGAGATCAAAGAAAAAGCCTCACATCTGGCGATTATGAAGAAAAACGCGCCGGGACTGTTGATAAAAGCATCGGGTAATGTTAAAAATCTTAAAGAGGCCAAAGCTTATATTAAGGCCGGAGCCGATATTATCGGAACTTCCGGGGGCGTAAAAATAGTGAAGGGCGCGTAAACGAAATTTTCATGGAATACACACCAACGATCGGATTAGAAATTCACAGCGAGCTGGCAACCGGGTCCAAAATGTTTTGTTCGTGCATGAACAGCCCGGATACCAGTTTACCCAATACCAATGTCTGTCCGGTATGCCTGGGACATCCAGGTACGTTGCCGGTTTTAAATGAAGAAGCGATCCGCAAGGTGCGCTTGGTGGGTTTGGCGTTGAATTCCCGGCTGTTGGAACGGTCAAAGTTTGACCGGAAGAACTATTTTTATCCTGATCTGCCCAAGGGTTACCAGATCTCACAATATGACGAGCCGCTTTGTTTGGGAGGATATTTGGAAGTTGGCGGTCCGGGTACGCCAATTCCGAGAAAAAAGATCAGAATCACGCGGGTACATATGGAAGAGGATACCGGAAAGCTCGTGCATCCGGACGGAGCGGATCATTCGCTGGTGGATTTTAACCGCGGCGGCGTGCCGTTGATGGAACTGGTGACTGAGCCGGATATCGAGAATGCCGCCGAAGCGCGCGAATTTGTGAAAGAACTCCAGCTTATTTTGCGCTATCTGGACGCGTCGGACGCCGATATGGAAAAAGGAAAGCTGCGAGTTGAGGTGAATATCAGTTTGGGGACGATCGACGGTCAGACGGGCCAAAAAAAGCTTGGTACCAAAGTAGAAATAAAAAATCTTAATTCGCTTAAAGCCGTTGAGGGATCGGTGGTGTTTGAGATCGACCGTCAGACGCAATTGCTGCTGAGCGGGCGAAAGATCGCGCAAGAAACGCGCGGCTGGGATGACCTGCGCCAATGCACATTTTCGCAACGCGAAAAAGAAGAAGCTAACGATTATCGTTATTTCCCGGAGCCGGATATTCCGCCGATGGTTATCAATCATCAGGATATCGATAAGTTGAGGAAGCTCATCGGAGAACTGCCGGCGGCCAAGCGGACGCGCTTTTTTGAGCAGTACGGACTGGATACGGCAACGGTGGAAATGTTCGTGGTCAACCGCGCGTTGGGGAATTATTACGAACGGGCAATGAGCGAATTGGGCGAATGGGCCAACGTGGAAGATGGCGACGACAATAATACCGGTAGCCAGGAGACGACGATGGCGCGGCTTTGCGCGAATTACCTGACCAGCGATGTGCAAGGCCTTTTGAAGGGCAAGGAATTTTGCGCGGAAAATTTCAAAGCGGATGCGGAAAATTTTGCCGAATTTATTAATTTGATCCATAAAAAGGAGATTTCGTCGAAAATAGGGAAGCTCATACTGGCGGAAATGGCGGCGAAGGGAGGGGATCCGACCGATATTATCAAAGCTAAGGGATTGAGTCAGATTAACGACGAAAATGAAATTACTGCGGCGATTGACGACGTAATGGAGAAAAACGCCAAGGCGGTGGCGGATTACCGGAGCGGCAAAGGCAACGCGTTCCAGTTTTTGGTGGGCCAAGTGCTGGCGGTGACGCGCGGCCGGGCAAATCCGGATTCGGTAAAAAGGATAATTTTGGAGCGTTTAGGCGAGGCAAAGCAAGCAAAATAATTTTTTCCAACAAAAAACCGCCGGGTTAACGCTGATCCGTGCCTTGTTTGACGGACGCGATTAAAAACCTCTTGGCGGTTTTTGTTGGAGCCGTTTGTTTCGTAATTACTTATCGGGAAATAATACCTCGAGGCTCCGCCTTGGGGTGGTTTATTTTGCGGCTAAGGAGCTTTTTGTTTGAAACAAACTTTTTGGCAAGCGTTAGCGCGCTTTTGGGGGTGGTCCAAACGATACGATTATCGCGGATAAACCAGGTCATTTGGCGTTTGGCATATCGAAAGTCTTCTTTGTTGATGGTGTCGATCATTTCGGCGCGCGATATCCGGTGTTGCAGGAAATTGGCAATGGCACGGTATTCTAAGCCGAATTTTTCCAGTCTTTCCCAAGATAAGCCGTTTTGGCGCAATCGTTTTACTTCAATTACCATTCCCGCTTTAATTCTTTTTTGCGTGCGGCGCGCGATAAGTTGCCGCAATTTTTTGGGATTTATTTTCAAACCCAGAAACAATATTTCGGCAGCCAAAGGATGTTTTTCCATTTCGGGAACCGGTTTTTTGGTGGTTTTGACGATCTCAATGGCGCGGATCAACCGGCGCGGATTTTGTTTTTCAATGGTTTGGGCGCGCCGCGGATCAATTTTTTCCAGTATCGAATATAATTTTTCCGCAGACATTTTTTCCAGTTTTTCACGCAAGGCCCGATCCGGTTTCACTTCGGGGATGACGATGCCATCCACAACCGCCTGAATGTAAAATCCGGTACCGCCGCAAAGGATCGGGATCTGGTTTTCACGTTGTATTTTTTTAATGGCTTTGAGCGCCAGATTGCGATAACGGGTTACGGTAAAGGTTGAGCGAGGGCGGGCGACGTCAAGAAGATGGTGTTTGACGCCCTTCATTTCTTTCTTGGTGATCTTGCCCGAGCCGATGTCCATTCCTTTATAAACCTGGCGCGAGTCGGCCGAAACCACTTGTCCACCGACGGCTCGGGCGATCGCGACCGCCAGATCGGATTTTCCGGATGCGTTCGGCCCGACAATAACTATCAATTTGTTTGTCATCTTTGATTAATCTTGCGCGATCGTTAATAATTAAATTTAGCAAACTTGCCAAAAAAATAAACTGTTCCGGGCAGTATCCGAGATATTATAGCGGATTAACGATCCGGGATTGCCGGACTTTTCCGCAGGAATATCGCGGCACCTTGGATGACGCGGCAGTTTGTCATCCTTTGTATCTGTTCGGGTCAATTACAAGTTTTCCGATCAGGCCAAAAGATTGAGCCTTGGTTATTTTGACCTTGACGATATCGCCGGGGTTGATATCCGCGGCTTCATAGGGAATTTTGACGGTTTTATAGTGGCGGCTTTTGCCAAGAAGGAATCGCGCGGTTTTGCCGTTTTTGTTTTCGATTTTTGACGAATCAACCAGAACTTCGACAATTTCGCCGACAAATTTTTTACAGTGGGCCAAGGCGGTTTTTTTAAGAATGTTGTTCAAGACTTCTTCCCGGCGTTTTTTTTCTTTGGGAGTGACGTTGTCATCAAGTTTTGCCGCGGCGGTACCGGCGCGGCGGGAATATTGCGCGATATAGGCCATATCGTATTTTATCGTTTTGAATGCTTTAACCGAGTTGGCGAATTGCGTTTTTGTTTCGCCGGGAAAGCCGACAATAATGTCGGTTGACAGGGCGACTTGTTTTTCAATACCTTGGCGGTTGGTTCTAAAGGCCTGCCGGATTTTTTTAACCAAATCCAGATATCGGCTGACAGTATATGGCCTTCCCATAGCTTTCAAGACGGTGTTATCGCCGCTTTGGATCGGTAAGTTGAGATAAGGAGTGACTTTCTCGCATTGGGCCATGGCATTGATCGCGTCGGCGCCAAAATCCTTGGGATGCGGGGATGTGAAGCGGATCCAAAAATCGCCGGGAACGTCATTTACCAAATGCAAAAGTTTGGCGAAATCTATGTTTTGATAATGATAATTGTTAACGTTTTGACCGAGCAACCAAATCTCTTTGGCGCCGTTTTCTGCCGCTAGCCGGGTTTCTTCCATGATGTCGTTTGTCGGCCGCGATACCAGCGGACCACGGGTATAGGGTACGACGCAATAAGTGCAATAATTGTCGCAGCCTTTGGATATCGGAATGAATACCGAAAAAGCCGGCGCGCGCCGGGGAAGCACATGAAAATAATCGGCATCGGTATCGGTAATTTTATTTAATCCCAAAAGCGCCGGCCACTGGTTAAGGTCTTTTATGTCGAGCAGGTAATCGAAAATTTCAGAAAATTTGGGGCGGTCGGCGTCCACGATACAACCAGTCAAAACCGATTTAAAACAAGATTTATTTTTTTTGAGTTTTACGAATTCCATTTTTTGGCGCAGACCGAAAACGCGGTTCGCCGCCATTTGGCGTACCGAACACATTACCACGATAATAATGTCGGCTTTGGCCGGCTCGCCGGTTTTTTGCGATCCGATTGACGTAAAAAGACTGTCGATACGTTCGGCGTCCGAACGATTCATTTGGCAGCCGTAAATAATAATATGGTGTTTCATGGCGACGGCTTTTAATAATCCGCAATTTTTAACTTTACCAAAATTGATTCAAAATTAAAACCCCGAGTATTGTAACGGGGTTTTAATTTTGATTTGGTGTTATCTTGCCAGAACACCGGGTCTAACCGGCCGTATTAACCGCCGAGGGGACAATCTTTGGCGCAGTTGTCCTTATTCTCATAAGTTGTGTTGCAAACTCCGTCGCCGCAAACGGAAACCGAAGTGCAAACCTTGTTCTTACATTGACAGATTGAATCGCCGATGCCGTCGCAAGCCCATTTTAACTTGGTGGATGAGGTCTGGCTGTTCCACCAGGATTTATTGAAGCATTTATGACAGGTACCGCCATCGGAAATGCAGTCATTGTCGGTTGAGCAGGCGGTTTGGGAAGGATTTGCGGATACGTAACTTGTGTTTCCGGTCGTTCCGCCGGTTCCAACTGTTACACTTGATCCGTTTCCTAAAGTTCCTACGGAATTAGTGATGTTGTTTATTTGTTGCTGAATAGATTGAAGTTGTTGTTGAACAGGGTTGACGGGCGTGCTACCGGGGGTTGGCGGGGCGGGAAGTAGGCAGGTCCAGGAGTCGGCAATGCAGTCCTGTTCGCTTGTGCAGGGCGAGTAAGGGCCCAAGCCGCCGCAACATTTCCTCGCGTCATTGGTATATATCCTTTCACCTTCTTTGGCGCAGGCGGCATTAGTTAAGCAACCTTCTTCGCGCGAACCCCAATATTTACCGTTGCCGCATTGGCAAATTTTGTCGTGGACACAAATTTTGGCGCAAACCATACTGCCGGCGTTCCTTTCGGCTCTTGTTTGAGGGATGCAACCGGCGCAGTCGCTGTCAATCCAAGCGCCGCCGGTGGCAATACATTTAGCTTTTCCGTTATCGGTTACGACCTCACTGCAATCTTTGGGGCAATTATATTTGTTTTCTCCGATGCCGCATTTGCCGTTGCCGCATTTGGCGCAAATTGAATTTGAACTTTTGGAACAATTAGATTCGGAACAATCTAATATCTTGGTTAAGCCGGCGCAACATTCCGGCGTTCTTGGCAAACGCCAATCAATAATTCCGCCTTCCTTAACACAAATTTTGACTGCGCAGTCCGCCGGACAGCTGGCCGCGGTTTCGCCGGTTTCGCAGGCGGCGTTGCCGCAGACGGTGTTGAAAGATATGCAGGCGCCGTCTTTGCAGCCATTAGGGCAATCATACATCATGCGACCTTGGACATAATCGCCGCTGCCGGCCGGATATTCATAGCACCACATTTCATTGACTTGTAGATTGGTGCCGCTGCATTCGTCGTTTACGGTTATTTTTTTTCCGTTTTGATTGACGTAGGTGACATTGCCCTTTTTATAGATATCTTTTGGTTTTAATTTTGCATCGGTATCGGTGCAGCATTTATTGGTGGCGCTATCGCCGCAATATGTGATCTGTTGATGTTGGTCGCAATCCGCCGGACAACTGGCCGCGGTTTCGCCGAAGCGGCAAAAACCGTTGCCGCAGGTTTCCAGAGGTTTGAGCTGGGCGATGAGCGCAATGATCTGCTGAATCTGCTGTTTAAGCGTTTCAACCATCTGTTGCAGCTGCGCGATGGTGGGACTTGAATTATTGTTATCGGTTTGCGCTTGCGCGGTGTTTATATTCGCCATAAAGATGCCGCCGCCCGCGATGATTACCGCCAACCCGGCGGCCAGGATTTTGCTTTTGAGTGTCATATTTTAATTTAATGATTTAATGATTAAAATTTTCACAATGCTACTTACATTGTTACTTACAATGCTACTTACGTATTGCCCGATTGTTACGTCGGCAATGCGTAAAGCATTTTGTTTCCCGACCTTTTTTAAACCGCAATCGCAATTTTATTATATACGCGGTTGAATTTTTCCGCAAAGGTTGGGAATGGCTGATTTCCCCGCGAAGGAAATACTTGCGAAGGTCTAACCTTCGCATTAAACCTTCGCATTAAAATTTTTACCTCAATCCGAAGATTTGGATAAAATACTTTATAATCTTTATATCATTCCAAGAGCCAATGTTTCACTCTATCAAAATTTCATTAAAACTTAACCAAAAACTCGGCTTTGGTACCGAGTTTTTTAGTTTGTTAACGCGCCGGAATTTCAATCAAAAGATAAAACCATCCGCATTATTATCGGAGTGCAGGTGCCGCTGGTAATAACCTTTAATCAAAAGAATTCCTCGGGGCTTTGCCCCGGGGTGGTATGATGTATAATGATGGATGACCGAACATATTCTGAAAAGGCATAATAAGAATTTGATGTTGTATCATGTCGTGTGCCCGGCAAAGTGCCGGCAGAAAGTGTTCACCGACAGAGTGGAGCAAGCAATGAAAGAAATTTGCATTGAAATCAGCCAAAGATACGAAATAAATTTTGTTGAAATTGGAATGGACGAAGACCACGCGCATTTTCTTGTGCAAAGCGTTCCCGCAATGTTGCCGTCAACCATGGTGAGAACGATAAAAAGTATCACGGCCAGAGAAATATTCTTCCGCTATCCGGAAACCAAGAAATTGTTGTGGGGCGGAAACTTTTGGACCACGGGGTATTACATAAACACGGTGGGAAAGCACGGCAATGAGGAGGTGATCGGACGATATGTTAAAGAACAAGGCAAAACATACAAGCAAATATATCGCAATCAACTTAAACTATTCGATTGCATTTAGTATTTCGTACCCGGATTCCGCATACCTCGCGGCTTGCCGCGGGGTAGTTGATTAGTTATTTTTAATTTTTAAAAAGAATTTATGAAAAAACAATTCTTACGGCACATTTGTAATTTCATTATATGATTTATTTGTGAAAAACAAAAATCCCGAAAATTCGGGATTTTTGTTTTTTGGATCGCTCAAGACTAATCGCCGCAAAGCGCTCCGGACAATGAATTGCAGGTTGCGGGGCAATGGCAGTTATTGACCTTGCCAGCATAAATCTGACCTCCGGCCGCCTGGCATTCGTAGTAGGACAAATCGGATGAGCAGGCTATTTGGTCGCATCTTTCTATATTAACCGAGCTTTTCATTTCGGCGCCAGCGGTGGCACCCAGTGTTTCGGGAAGTGTCAAGCGATAAAGTTTATTGTCAACCCCGGCGAATTTGGAGGGTGTTAATTGTTGCCCGGCACTGCCGCTGGTTTGCCATTCTCCCCACGCGCCCGTGGATGTTTCATTCTTCCACCACTGGTTCTTGTCGGTGCCGATGGCGTATATGGTCGCTTTCGATCCCGGATTCCAAGATGTGGGGACGGAAATTGTGGGAGTTCCACTTATTTGTCCGCTCAATGAATACCACGCGACCAGATGGTTGTTGGCCGGATAATATTCGCTGACCCACAGAGTGTTATCGGCGCCCTTTCCGGCAATAATCAAGCGATTGCCGGCGGGTTTAATGTCGGGCGTTCCCATGATCGCGCCGCCGAGTTCTTTTACCACGGTCCATTTTTGGCAACCGGAGCAATCCGTGGCGCAACCGGTTATCGTTTCACCGGAATCACAAACGGCATTGCCGCATTTATTATCATCTTTCGGCAGGCAGGTTCCGGAAATAGCTCCCATTACGCAGGTTGTTCCTTCGCAGCATTGGTTCGGCGTCAAAATTGTCCCATAGGGGTTTGTTGTTGATGATGTCCAGCATGGCCAATATGGCAATGCGCATTTTGCTGTGCCGCAATCTGCGGCGCAATTAAGTTGATCCTCTTTGCCTTCGCACATACCATTGCCGCACCTGCGGCAATCTTTGGGGCAGTATTCCTGCAATTCGTTTTCAGAACAAATGCCGTCGCCGCACTTATAACAGATAAACAATCCTTGGGCGTCAATGTTACCGCTTGAAACCGCAGGGCGATAACTTGCGGTCAATCCTTGGCAACATTTTTGGTTTTGCTGCCCCCATTTTCCTTCTTGGATACAATTATCAACCGCTTGACAGTCCCTCGGACAGCTGGCCGCGGTTTCATTGGTGTCACAAATATTATTGCCGCAGGTGTTGACGGCGGCGCAATCCGCGGCGCAACTGCAAATATTTTCGCCCGCGGCGGAATTGCAAATTTTATCGCCGCATTTTACGCAAAGATAGCGTCCGGTCATTGCCGTATATTGATTCCTGACGCATCGTCCGTTTTGCACGCTTTCGTTGCCGTTGTTTTTATACGTCGTTAATCCTGAGCAACATTGGGTTGGTCCGGAAGCGGCTAAATTTTTCTGTTCCAGATTCCATGGCGCATCTATCCATTCACCCTCCTTGGCGCAGGCGGCATTAGTTAAGCAACCTTCTTCGCGCGAACCCCAATATTTACCGTTGCCGCATTGGCAAATTTTGTCGTGGACACAAATTTTGGCGCAAACCATACTGCCGGCGTTCCTTTCGGCTCTTGTTTGAGGGATGCAACCGGCGCAGTCGCTGTCAATCCAAGCGCCGCCGGTGGCAATACATTTAGCTTTTCCGTTATCGGTTACGACTTCACTGCAATCTTTGGGGCAGTATTCCTGCAATTCGTTTTCAGAACAAATGCCGTCGCCGCACTTATAACAGATAAACAATCCTTGGGCGTCAATGTTACCGCTTGAAACCGCAGGGCGATAACTTGCGGTCAATCCTTGGCAACATTTTTGGTTTTGCTGCCCCCATTTTCCTTCTTGGATACAATTATCAACCGCTTGACAGTCCCTCGGACAACTGGTTACGGTTTCGCCGAAGCGGCAAAAACTGTTGCCGCAGGTTTCCAGAGGTTTGAGCTGGGCGATGAGCGCAATGATCTGCTGAATCTGCTGTTTAAGCGTTTCAACCATCTGTTGCAGCTGCGCGATGGTGGGACTTGAATTATTGTTATCGGTTTGCGCTTGCGCGGTGTTTATATTCGCCATAAAGATGCCGCCGCCCGCGATGATTACCGCCAACCCGGCGGCCAGGATTTTGCTTTTGAGTGTCATATTTTAATTTAATGATTTAATAGACCTACTGCGCAAAGATTTACTACTGCAATTTCCATATTTCGGCTGCGCCGAATTCATCACTCGTCGGCAGACTTTAAGATCGAGTATGCCTCCTCGTTCTTCATTCGGCTCGCATATTCCGCTACGCGGAATCGCTTCTGCCCCAAAATATGAAAATTTCGCTACGGAAATATTTAGGCAACAGGTCTAATGGTTAAAATTTTACAATGCTACTTACAATGCTACTTACGCATTGCCCGATTGTTGCCCCGGCAACGCGTAAAGCATTTTGTTTTCCGGCCTTTTTTAAACCGCAATCGCAATTTTATTATATACGCGGTTGAATTTTTCCGCAAAGGTTGGGAATGGCTGATTTCCCCGCGAAGGAAATACTTGCGAAGGTCTAACCTTCGCATTAACGAAAAATGGCGAAGGTTAGACCTTCGCTTTACCTTTGTCCCATTTTTTATTTATTCGCCGGAATACCTCGGAGCTCTGCCTTGGGGTAGTTTATGCCAGCAAAACTTCTTCCGCGTTGTCGGCAACGATCTTGGTTTCGCCGTCGCGATTGTCGATGCGACCGTAGACATACACAATTTTGCTTTCCACGTAGATTGCCGGATTTTTCTCCAGGGCGCTGGCGAAAACGACGACCTCGATTTTATCGGTCAGATCTTCCAACCCCACGAACAACATCGGTTTGCCGTTTTTGGTGATGATCTTTTTGACGGTGGAAATCATTCCGCCGATTTTTACCATTCGCGCCGCCGGATTTTCCTTGATCCGAGTGATTTTGAGACATTTGTTTTCCATGACTTCCCGGTATTCTTCCAGCGGATGGGAAGTGACGAACAATCCCAAAAGTTCTTTTTCCCACATCAGTTTTTCCGGTTTGGTGGCTTCTTTGGCGGGCGTAAGCTTATAGGCTGCCGAAGTCTTGACGGCAGTAAATCCGCCGAAAAGGTCCCGCTGTCCGTTGGCTTTGTTTTTTTCGTTTTCGCGGCCGATTTCCAGCAATCTTTCGATATTGCTTAGAAGCGCATTGCGTTCGCCCATGGAATCGAATACCCCGGCTTTTATGAAAGCTTCCAGTGATTTCCGGTTGATGATCTTGGAATTGACCCGTTTCATAAAATCAAAGATATCTTTAAACGGGCCGTTGGCTTTGCGGATTGCCACTACTTCGTTGACAATATTCTCGCCGACATTTTTAATGGCCGAAAGACCGAAGCGGATTTTGTTCGAACCCGGGATCACGGTAAATCCATGAAAACTTTCGTTGATATCCGGGGCAAGCACTTCGATCCCCATGTTTTTACATTCTCCGATCAGATAGCCAACGCGCTCGACATCATTTTTTTCCGAGGTGATGAGGGCGGCCATGAATTCGACCGGATAGTGCGCTTTAAGATAGGCCGTTTGATAGGCCACCATCGCGTAACAGGCGGCGTGCGATTTATTAAACGAATAATCCGCGCTGGGTTCAATCCAGCTCCAAATTTCCTGTCCTACTTTTTTGGTGATACCGTTGGCGATGCAACCTTTAATGAATTTTTCCTTTTGCGCCGTCATCAACCCTTTGATCTTTTTGCCGATAGCCTTGCGAAGAGTGTCAGCTTCGGCCATAGTGAATCCTGCCAGCTCACGGGCGATTTCCATCGTCTGCTCCTGGTAAAGAATAATGCCGTAAGTTGGACCAAGAATTGATTCCAATTTGGGGTGCAAATAGACGGGGGTTTTCAAACCGTTCTTGCCGTCAATGAAATCCGGAATGAATTGCATCGGACCGGGACGGTAAAGAGCGACCATGGCGATGATATCTTCAAATTGCGTGGGTTTTAATTGTTTCAAGTATCTTTGCATCCCTGCGCTTTCCAACTGAAACACTCCCACAGTGTCGCCGCGCTGGAGCAGTTTGAAGGTTTCGGAATCGTCCATGGCGATGGTTTTCAAGTCAAGGTTGAGTTTGTGGACGATATAAATGCGCGAAAGAGTGTCTTCAATAATGGTCAAGTTCTTCAATCCTAAAAAGTCCATTTTCAAAAATCCCATATCGACGATAGCGTGCCATTCGTATTGCGACACAAGAGAATTGTCGTCGGCGGTCGGATGCTGCACGGGGACGATTTCATCTAGGGCGATTGGCGAAATAACCACGCCGCAGGCGTGCGTTGAAGCGTGGCGGGCGCAACCTTCCAGTTTTTTGGCGAATCCCATCAGACGCTGCGCCTTTTCGTCGCTCGCAACCAGTGTTTTGAGGTCGTCGGCTTTTTCAAGAGCTTCTTTAAGATTCATACCGGCTGGAATCATCTTGGCCAGTTTGTCGCAATAACTGTAAGGGTATTGCAAAACGCGGCCAACGTCGCGTACGACCGCGCGGGCGGCCATGGTTCCGAAGGTGATGATCTGGGCGACATGGTCTTTGCCATATTTTTGTCCGACGTATTCGATCACTTCCGGGCGGCGCCGGTCGGCAAAGTCCATATCGATATCCGGCAAAGATACCGCTGAACGGCCGGGATTCAAAAACCTTTCAAACAGAAGATCGTATTTGAGCGGATCAAGTTCGGTAATGTTAAGCAAATATGAAATCAATGATCCGGCGGCGGAGCCGCGGCCCGGGCCAACGACGATGCGGTTGCTTTTGGCCCAGTTTACGAAGTCCTGCACGATCAGGAAATATTCGACATATCCAAGTTGTTTAATGACGCTGAATTCGTATTCGTACCGTTCCATGACTTCTTCGCTACGGTTCGCGCCATATCGGAATTCCAAGCCCTTTTCACAAAGATCGCGCAGATATCGATCGGTTGTTTTTCCTTCCGGAGGATTAAAGCTCGGCAACTTGGTTTTTTTTAATTCAAATTCAAAATTGCAAAGGTCGACGATTTTTTGGGTGTTGGCAATAGCTTCGGGCGTATCTTTGAATTCGGCGGCCATTTGTTCGGCGCTTTTCATTGAAAAATCATCGTTTTTCATTGTGAGCCGTTCCGGATCGTTGATATCCGCGCCGGTATTGATGAGCATCAAAATATCTTGAGCTTCGGCATCGTCGGAGTTCAAATAATGGCAGTCATTGGTGGCAACCAGGTTGATGCCGGTTTTTTTTGATATCTCGATCAATCCGTCGTTGACGACTTTTTGTTCGGGAATGCCGGGGTGATATTGAAGTTCGAGAAAAAAATTGCCTTTTCCGAAATAACTTTCGTATCTTTGCGCGGTTCGCAAGGCCTCATCCATTTTTTTGGAAATTATGAGGCGGGGAATTTTGCCCTGGACGCAGGCAGTCATGCCTACCAACCCTTGGCCGTAGCGGGCCAGCAATTCTTCGTCGATCCGGGGTTTGTAATAAAAACCTTCCAAATGAGCTTTGGTTACCAGTTTTACCAGATTTTTATAGCCTTGTTCGTTTTTTGTGAGCAAAACCAGGTGGTAGCGGACATCGTCGATGCCGGGCCGTTTTTGGTCGCGCCGTTCCTGGGCGACATAGACTTCACAGCCGATGATCGGTTTGATGCCGCGGATTTTGGCTTTTTTGTAGAATTCCACGGCAGCGTACATATTGCCGTGATCGGTGATCGCCACCGAATCCATGCCAAGCGCTTTGACCTTATCCAATAAGGGGTCGATCTGCGCCAAACCGTCGAGCAGGCTATAGTGGGAGTGAACGTGCAAATGAGTGAATTTTGGGTTCATAGATCGCGTATGTACCGGCGCGTACCGGGTCATTTTATCATACTAATCGCGGCCATAAAAAACAATACGAACAACCGGTGGTTGTTCGCAGGTATTTTTTTTGTGTTTTGATTATTGGATGATCTTTTCGGGATCGGTACCGGAAAAATCGGCTGTCTCCTTATTGAAAATGCAATTGCGCAAGTCAAAATTGCCGGCGGTTTTGAGATTTCGAGCCATCAGGCTTCTCCGGACCATTGCGTTTTCCAAGCCGGCGGCGCCGCTTAGAATTGAGTCGCTGATATCAAAAAAACCATTTATCTGCGCGCTTTGGAGAAAAACGTCTCCCTTGACCGTAAGTTCATCTTTTTTATAATCTCTGACTTCAATATTTCTCATATCAAGGTTGCCCAAGATGACGGCTTTGGACAGACTGATAAATCCTTCGATCTTAGCGGAATTCAAATGGAGTGATCCGGTAATATTTAAGCCCACCATGTTCGCGGTTTGTCCCACTCTGATTTTTTCCATGTTCAATTCGCCCATTACTTTTCCGTGGCCAAAAAAGAAAGAACCGTCAATATTGGCATTCCTTAAATTGATATTGCCGTTAACAACACTGTTACCTAAAAAAACATTGCCGGCAACCCAGCAATTACTCAAATCGATTCCGGTCGCCATATCTTTTTCAACTAAAGATAAAAATTTCAAGTTTTTACCCGAAAAATTTATCTGGCGGCGGTCAATCGCGGCGCGATTGATTTCCTGGTCGATATCTTCTTTACCCAGAATTGAAACAGATTTTCCCTCGATAATGAATTCTTCCATGGGAATGCGTTTCTATAAAATCGCTGACAATTTTAATTATAACGAATTTTGCATAAATTGAAAATTGCTTGCTTCATCGGATTCGCCGCGTGAATATTTCCGCGGCAGGTCATGTTGTGCGGCGGGCGATATTTTATGCAATAATGGATTATGGCTGCTAAATCGGATGTTAAATGCGGAAAAGCGCGTTTAGGGGCGGAAATCGCGATTTGGCGGTCGGGTTTTGAATTGGCGGTTGGAACTGATGAAGCGGGCCGCGGGCCATTGGCCGGACCGGTTTGCGCGGGGGCGGTCGCGATCGTCGATCCGGCGGCGGCCGACGAAAGATTTCGTTTCCTTTTGGCGGAAGTTAATGATTCCAAGCTGCTTGTTCCGCCGGTGCGCGGGGAAATTTATAAGATTATAACCGCGCACCCGGCAATTGTTTGGGGATTTGCGGCAGTTTCGCCGGGGATAATCGATAAAATAAATATTTTACAAGCGTCGCGGTTGGCGATGAAGCGGGCCATCAGCAGTATGATGCGGCATTTTGCGATAGCGGCGCCGCCGGAGAAGATATTTTGTCTTGTGGACGGAAATAGCGAGATCGATGTCGAATTTGCGCAACAAACGGTTATCGGCGGCGATCGTAAAATATTTTCAATTTCGGCGGCCAGTATTGTCGCCAAGGTTGGCCGGGACCGCTTGATGGCCGGGTTTGATAAAAAATATCCGGCTTACGGTTTTGAAAAACACAAGGGTTACGGCACGAGACGGCATTTGGAGGCGCTGGCGCGTTTGGGACCGTGCCCGATCCATCGCCGGTCGTTTTCTCCGGTGCGCGAGCCAGAGAAGAAGTTTTCCACCGGCGGGCATTATGATTTATCCCGAGGCAGACCCCGGGACAAACCCTTGGAAACCAATGGATGAAAATTCGTATCACGGGAGGCGAAACACTTATTAAAAATATATATTTTTGATTTGGAAATTTTTGTTGTATAATGTAATCAAACAAAAGTAATTTTTTAAAAATGACAAAAACAATCAAGGCGGCAACCGGCAAAACCAAAAATATCAGTGCTTACGATTCGGCTTGTCTGTTTGTTAATTTATGCGCGATCGCGACGCTGGTTTTTACTTTCGCGATAATCACTTTGGACAATATCGTGGATCCGGGCGATTCGGTGGCGGCCGTTTGCGAATCGGTTTCGCCAGCGCCAGCTTGCGAGACCCGGGTGAAAGCGGAAAATCCAACAGTGTTATATCCGGTAACCGCCGGGGCGCCCAATGAGGGCGGAATAAATATTATAGTCAACGATAGCGGTTATCTGCAGAAAAAAATGGTACTTACTCCGGAAGTGCCGACATCTTTGGAAATTACCAACAGGGGGGTTAACGGTCATTCTTTCGTCATTGATGAACTGGGAGTTGACACGGGAATGATTAAGCCGGGCGAAACACGTACGGTTACTTTGAAGAGCTTGGCTAATGAACCGCAAAATTATACTTTTTATTCAAATTTGACGGAGGATGACAAGGATAAATTCAGCGGCGAGTTCATAGTTGAGAAATATTATAAGTAAAAGAAACGCAAGGAAAGAACCGGGGGCAACCGCTTACCGGGGCCGGATTTTGAAGTCAATCTTTGGCGTACCCGCGGAGGTTTGGCTTCAAGGGTTCGCGTCCCGCCTTGCCGCCGCTTCGCTTTATTTTTAACTTCTCAGCGATCGGGTTATTTGAAATCTTTTTGACTTTGTGTTATAAAAGTAGAAGTTACAAATGGGATCAGGCTTGGGCGGGTTTAGGATTATTCATGGAATAATTTTCAATCAGCCGATCAGCCTTTTACTTAATTGCTTAATCCATGAGTCCGGTTGCGTGAATTTTGAATTTTCATTACTCATCAACTTATTACTCATTTAACACTGCCATGGGTGGCGTACCAAAAAAGAGACATACAAAATCGAGCCGGAATCAGCGCCGGATGCATTTGTTCTTGGAAAAGCCGAATTTGATCAAATGTTCCAAATGCCAAAAACCGGTTACTTCGCATACGGTTTGTCCGGCGTGCGGGTATTATAAGGGCAAGGAAGTTGTCGATGTGATGGCTAAGGCCAGCCGGAAGCAGCGTTTGGCGAAGGCTCAAGAAGCCAAAAGGGATGCCAAAAAGCCCAAAGAAGCGGCGGCGGCTAAATAGGAAACGTACTGAAGGTCCGGAAATATTCCAGGCACTTTATTAAATAAATGGCATCAAGGCACTTGACAAGGTCTATCGTAATGCAATCCCTCTTTGAATGGGATTTTTATTGTCAACAAAAGGATTTGAACGAAATTTTGGAGCGTAATTTGCGGGAATTCGGGCCAGGCTTGGAAGAAAAAGGTTTTTCCGGTGAACTTATTGAGGGGATAACCAGCAAGATGGCCGAAATTGATAAAATTATTGAGAAGGCCGCGCCTCAATGGCCGATCGATCAAATCAGCATTGTGGACCGCAATATTTTGCGGATGGGACTTTATGAACTGCTTTACGAAGACAAAAAGGCGGTGCCGCCCAAGGTGGCCATCAATGAAGCGATTGAGCTGGCAAAAAATTTCGGCGGGGAAAGTTCCGGAAAATTCGTGAATGGCGTTTTGGGAACGGTTTACAAGGAAATGCTGGCGGCAAATCCCGAACTGGCACAGGAGGGCGGCGAGGATGTTATTAACCAGCTCTTGGACGACGAGCCGGCGCCGGACGAGACTGAAACAAAGAAATGACCAAAGATTTTGAAGTTTTAGAAAAGAAACTCAATATTGTTTTCAAAAATAAAGATCTGCTGACGCAGGCCTTTATCCATCGCTCGTATCTTAATGAAAACCCGCAGGTTCACTTGGGGAACAATGAGAGGTTGGAGTTTTTGGGGGACGCGGTATTGGAATTGGCGGTAACCGAAGACTTATACGCGAAATATCCGGCGGAATCCGAAGGCCGGCTGACCAGTTGGAGAGCGGCGTTGGTGAATACTAAAATGATCTCGGCGGCGGCCGGTAAACTGGGTTTTGGCGATTTTTTGCTGTTATCCAGGGGCGAGGCCAAAGAGTCGGGTAAATCGCGCCAGTATATTCTGGCGAACACGTTCGAGGCGTTTATCGGCGGGTTATATCTTGACCAGGGGTATGCCGCGTGCGCGCTATTCATCAAAAAGAATTTGTTGGGGGAACTTCCAAAAATAATCGACCAGGAACTTTACAAAGACGCTAAATCCCGTTTCCAAGAGGTGGCTCAAGAAAAGGTTAAGATTACGCCGGTTTACCAGGTATTGGAAGAGCAGGGGCCGGATCACGCCAAGTATTTTATGGTCGGGGTTTATTTGGGGCCGGAGCTTGTGGCTAAGGGCGGCGGCTATTCCAAACAGGAAGCCGAAGAAGAGACCGCAAAAAAAGCGCTTCAAGCCAAGGGATGGCAATAGCGCGCTACGCGCAATTTTCAATTAACAATTTTCAATTTCCAATGAATTTTTAATGTATCAATGAATTAAACGGAACATGAAACCGAATTTTGTTTGAAACATTGCAACTTGGAGCATTCATTGAAAATTGGAGTTTGAAAATTGAAAATTAATGTTTTTGGTTGCAAAAAACATAAAAGTGTGTATAATATAAAACGTTGTAATAATCGATTAAATTCAATTATGCTTACTATAAGATTGCATCGGGTTGGGAAAACCAATCAGCCTAGTTTTAAGATTGTGGTGGTTGATAAACGCATCTCGGCCGCCGCGGGAAAGTTTTGCGAAGAGGTGGGGGCGATAAATCGGGTTACCAAAAAAACCAATATTAATAAAGAGAGGATAAATTACTGGATCTCGAAGGGCGCCCAGCCGTCGGAAACCGTGCATAATATTTTGGTATCGGAAAAAGTGATTGAGGGCAAGAAGATCGCGGTTCACGCGCAATCCAAAAAGAAAGAAGGTGCCGCGGAAGCCGTGGCGCCGGCCGCCAAGTAGTTTTTTGACAGCCTAAAATTAGTTTTCCCCAGTTTTTTGGGTTGACACATAGCTTTATTGCCAGATATAATTTAAACAGGTAGCGGAAAAATTTGAACGCGCGAAAGGTCGAGCTACTAATTGTGATTGATTGAATTGAAATACGGATAACATGGAGAAAAAAACTGTTGACCACGAATTTCTTGAGTTTTTGATCAAGTCATTGGTGGACCACCCGGATGACGTGATCGTTAACCGGACGGTGGACGAAATGGGGGTGTTGCTTTCTTTGAAGGTGAACGCCGAAGATATGGGCCAAATCATTGGCCGCAACGGCAGCACTGCCAGGGCCATCAGGAACTTGGTGCGGATCATCGGGCTTAAAAACCATGCTCGCGTGAACCTCAAGATTGAGGAACCCGAAGGCGGACGCAGAGCGCCTCAACCGGCGGCGGAAAAGTCGGCGGAAGAGGATTTGGATGATCTCAAGCTCTAATCGAAGCTTTCAAAAAGGAAACCCTGAAATCGCAGGGTTTTCTTTTTGAAAAAACGTGGCGTTATGATAACTTTTGATTTTATTACTATATTTCCCGAGATTGTGGAACCTTATTTTTCGAGTTCGCTTTTTGGCAAGGCCCGGGATAAAAAGATTTTGCGAGTGCGGGTACACAATCTGCGGGATTTTACTTGTGATAAGCACCATACGGTCGATGATAAGCCGTTTGGCGGGGGGTTTGGAATGGTGATGAAAGTCGAACCTTGGTTTAGGGCCATAAAAAAAATCGCCAAAGCAAAATTGACGGGTAAAAAATTAAAGCCGCCCGCGGGAGTGGAAGTGGTGATGCTTACGCCGCGAGGCAAGCAATTTGATCAAAAAATGGCGCAAAAACTGGCAAAAGCCAAACAGATAGTGTTTGTCTGCGGCCGCTACGAAGGCGTGGACGAACGCGTTGCCAAAAATATGGCTACTTTGCAGGTTTCGATCGGTAATTATGACTTGATGGGCGGAGAATTGCCGGCGATGGTGATCGCAGAGTCGGTAAGCCGCCTGATTCCGGGAGTTATCGGCAAACCGGAGTTTTTGGGGGCGCGGTCGGATAAGAATGGCTTTTTCGAATCGGCCCAATACACGCGACCGGAAATTTTTAGCCCCAAAAAAGGGGTTGAATGGAAAACTCCCAAAGAGCTGTTGTGCGGCGATCCCAAGATCATTGATGCGTGGCGCCGAAAACACGGAATGACGATTTAGCCGTTAATTTGTCAAAATATCAAATTTGTATCATAAGCTTAAAGATTAACATGGAATAAAAAGCTGCGAGACCGTTAACGTTAAGGCGATTTATCATCATTTCGTTGGGGACTGAGTTTCTGTCCGCGATCTATTTTGAAGCCGGGAAAGAGAATGTTATTAAGAAACAGAGGTGATTATTAAAACAACAGATATAAATATGCGCCAATGACGGTTGCGCCTAACGGTTGATTGCGGAGGCGTTGCGACAGTTTTCGAGTTTTTACGTTTACCAGTATTTTCTAATCAAGAAATGAGCGCGAAATTGTTTCCGGCGCGGAAGCGAA